>JAFGIX010000003.1 GCA_016929395.1 Candidatus Zymogenus saltonus | reverse complement strand
GTCAATGTCGTCTTCCCGTGATCTATGTGGCCGATCGTTCCCACGTTTACGTGCGGCTTGGTCCTCTCAAATTTCTTCTTGGCCATCAGACAATACCTCCAGAAAAATTTATATAATAGCTTTAGTCTATTATGGAGCCCACGACCGGACTTGAACCGGTGACCTCTTCCTTACCAAGGAAGCGCTACTACCTACTGAGCTACGCGGGCATAGCGTTATAAAACCAAACAGCAATTATACTTATTATCAATAAAATATGTACTATGTTCTTAAAACAATTATAACCCCAGCCCCCCCCTGACGCCCGACCCTCGATACCTGACCCCCCGTTCTGGAGCGGGAAACGGGATTCGAACCCGCGACCCTCAGCTTGGAAGGCTGATGCTCTAGCCAACTGAGCTATTCCCGCAAGTTAAATGGTGGAGGGGGGAGGATTTGAACCTCCGAAGGCTGAGCCGTCAGATTTACAGTCTGATCCCTTTGACCACTCGGGAACCCCTCCACATCCTCACGATTAAGATTACTAAGAATTCCGACCTTCCCGCCTTATAATCCCTGCCCCCCTGCCCAATGAAATTGCTGACCGTGCCCCAAAGCACCCTGGCCCTCTACTTAAAAATCCCTCACCCCAATCCTCCCGACCTCCAATCCCCCGGCCCACCACAAAAAGTATTCCTAACCCCCCCAACTCACCCAAACCCCCAACTCACCCAAACCCCCAACTTACCCGCCCCTCGACTCCAAATTTGCCCGACCCCCCGACCCCTCCCGTGATTGGAGCTGGCGATGGGATTTGAACCCGCAACCTGCTGATTACAAATCAGCTGCTCTACCGTTGAGCTACGCCAGCAATAATCTAACAATCTTACAATTTTATATTGAATATTTTTTTATGTCAAGCTTTTTTTAGATAATTTCTACGTTGATTTTATAAATTAGGTCTCTTATAATTGGGACTTTCCTAAAAAAACCGAATCCAAATGACTAATGTAAGGCCTTATAAAAAGACGGACAGAGAAGAAGTTCTCCACGTCTGTTACAAGACCGGTTACTTCGGAGAGGACGCCACTCCCCACTTCGGCGACGGGATTTTATTCGGTCTTATCTTCGCCTCGTACTATATTGATTACGAGCCGGAAAACTGTTTCGTCGCCGAGGCCGACGGCACCGCTGTAGGATATATTATAGGAACCCCCGACACGATAAACCAGAAGGGGGAATACAACCGCCGTATCATCCCGAAGGTCTTGAAGCGCATGTTCTCGAGAACCCTCGTCTCCCACCCGAGGGACGTCATGTTCATTTTAGGTCTCAGGGGCTACGGGAGGTTCGAGGAGGAGCTTTATGCCGGTGACCTCCTCGAGAAATATCCTGCCCACCTGCACATCAACCTCCTCCCGGAGCACCAGCGGGGCGGCCTGGGTGGGATGCTGATTGATGCTTTCGAGGGAAGGATGAGAGAGGAAGGCGCCTGTGGAATTCACCTCGTCACCACGGACCAAAATAGAAAAGCCGTCCCTTTTTACAGGAAGAACGGCTACGAGATAGTAAGGGAGCTTCCGAACATCCTATGGGAGAGGAAATCGAAGCCGGGCACAAAGGCTTTGGTGTTTGCTAAAAGGATATAAAGCCCGGACTTCTGCGATCCCCCCACCGAATATTTGACTGGGCCCTCCCTGCCTTCGATTAAATATTCTCACCATCCACATCTTCGATGATCCTCTCCGCCGCCCGCCTTGGATCTTTATCCGCTGTTATGGGTCTTCCGATCACTATGTAGTCGGCGCCGGCGTTAAGGGCCTCCGCCGGCGTCATGACACGTCTCTGGTCGTCCTTCTGCGACCATGTCGGGCGCACCCCCGGCGTCACTATGAGGAAATCGGCCCCGAGGATTTCTCTTACGGGTCGAATCTCGTTGGGAGAGCAGACAACCCCGTCGAGGCCGGAATTTTTGGCAGATTTCGCAAGATTCACCACCGAATCCCCGATCGATCCAGAAAAGCCGATCTGGCGAAAGCCCTCCTCGTCAATCGAGGTCAAGACCGTCACGGCAAGCAGCTTCGGCCGATTTTCGGACTCCGCCGCCGTCTTGGCGGCCGCCCGCATCATCTCTTCTCCACCCGCTGCATGGACGTTCAGCATCGAAACGCTTAAATTCAAGGCGCTCGAAACGGCCCCTACCACCGTGTTAGGAATGTCATGGAACTTGAGGTCCAGGAAAACCTTTGCGCCGTTTTCGGTGACCATTTTTACGGCGCCCGGGCCCGAGGAAGTGAAGAGCTCGAGCCCCACCTTGAAAAAGGAGATTATACCCTTAAGGTAGCGAACCAACTCCTCGGCGGTTTTTAAATCCGCATAATCGAGGGCGACTATTATCCGCTCCCCCGCATTTTTATCTTTTGTCGTATCCATCTAAAAAAGTGTCGAGCAGATCACTGTTTCTCTCAATCCTCTTCCGCTCGGAGTGGATGATTTCAAAGACATCGTGAACCGCCCTTTCAAGGTCGTTATTGACAACGAGGTAATCGAATTCGTAGGCCTTCTTTACCTCCTCCTTGGAGTTTGCGATCCTCCTCTTGATGTTCTCGTCGCTGTCCGTCTCCCTTTTTACCAGCCTCCTTACAAGCTCATCAACGCTGGGAGGTAAAATAAAGATAGAGACGGTCTCTATCTTCTCTTTTATCTTCACCGCCCCTTGAACGTCGATGTCGAGGACCACATCCGTCCCACTTTTTATATATGGAATCACCTCGTCTCTGGACGTCCCGTAGAGGTTCCCGTGGACGTTGGCCGTCTCCAGGAATTTATCCTCGCCCTCCATCTTTGCAAACTCGCCCTCCGAGACGAAGAAGTACTCCTCCCCATTGCGCTCCTTTCCCCGGGGCTTTCTTGTGGTGTTGGAGATGCCGACGTGAATATCCGGGAACTCCCTTGCCACCCTCGACGCGATCGTGGTCTTTCCGGCGCCCGAAGGTGCTGAGAATATAAAGACCGTTCCCCTCTTTGTCATGTGATTCCTTAAAAACATCCAAAATAAGTCTTAAATTTAAACGATGAAGGCCGTTCAAATCCCAAGAGAAAATTTCCTATTTATTTGAAACGGGAAAGTCCACCTCTCCCCCCTGGGAGGATTCCAGGCGCTGGGCTATCGTCTCGGTCTGGATGGCCGACAGGATAACGTGGTGTGAGTCGGTAATTATTATAGACCTCGTCTTCCTTCCGTGAGTCACGTCGATCAGCGCCCCGGCCTTTTTCGCCTCCTCCCTGAGCCTCTTTACAGGAGACGAGTCCGGGTTGATAATCGCCACTACCCGATTCACCATGACCGTGTTTCCAAAACCGAGGCTTAACAACTTGAACTTCATTTTATATATTACCTTCGCTCACCGTTCAATAATGTTACTCGATATTTTGTGCCTGCTGTCTCATCTTCTCTATCTCGACCTTCGCCCTGACGACAAGTCCCGATATACTCTCAACCGTCGCCTTGCTCCCGATGGTGTTTATCTCCCTTGACATCTCCTGGAGGAAGAAGTCGAGTTTTTTCCCGGCGGGGCTTCCGTCATTTAAGGCTTCCTTAAAGCCCTCCATGTGGCTTTTCAGCCTCACCAGCTCCTCGGTTATGTCGGAGCGGTCGGAGTATATGACCACCTCCTGCTCGATCCTCTCTGGGTCGACCTTGATCTCCAAAAGCTCGTTGATCCTCCTGTTAAGGCGCTCGCGGTAGCCCCCGACCATCCCAGGGGCCGCTTTTTCGATCTCGGCCGTTATCTCCCCTATATTTGCAAGGCGATTATCTAAATCCTCTCTGAGCCTTCGCCCCTCCCGCTCCCTCTCCCCGGCCAAGCCATCGAGAACTCCGTTAAGGGCCGATTCAAACTCCCCCCACAGCCTTTCCATATCCCCCGGGTCGTCGGCCAGATTGACGACTCCCTTCATCCGAACGAGGGTATCCAGACTGATCTCGCCCTTTATATCGAGATTGTCCCTCAACGCACCAAGAATGCCCACATACTCCCCCGCTAGATCGATGTCGACGCAGGGTCTTCCCGCCCTTACCTCCCCTGGGACCTCGCCCACATAAAGCTCTATCCTCCCCCGCTCAAACCGCTCCTTTATTCTGTTTACGATCTCAAACTCCCAGGGATCGAACTTGTTAGGGAGTTTTACCCTGACATCGAGGTATCTGTGGTTAAAGGACTTGACGCTGATATGATACTTGCCGCCCTCACAATCCCAGCTCCCCTCGCCGTATCCCGTCATGGAGCAGATTTCACTCACTTTATATTCTCCGCCTGTTTATCAATCATCCGGCTATTTTATCCAAACCGAATGTCCGTGTCAATTATTACGTTGCCGTGCATGTGAAGTAGATGTCAACGTATTTCATTTAGATTCCCTTCCACCGTTCAATGACTTTGACGCCTTTAAACTTTCACAATACCTAATTGCAATATTTAATGGGCGGGTCTGAAACCCGCCCAAATCAAAATTTACAGCTCAATGAGTATTTGAATAGTAGAACAAAAAGAATTTTTGCGATGCCGCCATGCCTTAATCCCGCCAAACAAGGGGGAAGAAAACAGCTCGATTACTTACCCCGCCTGACCCCTTTTCTCCTCGTCGCCCCGATCCCTTCCAGCCCGTCCTTGCCGTTCACCGCCGAAAGGATCACGTCCTTGAGCTTCGCGCCGGAAACCACGGCCGTTCCGACCTCCCCGACCACGACCCCCGCAGCGTAGTTCGAGATGAATGCGGCGTCCCGCATCGTAGCCCCGGAGGCAACGGCAAGGGTAAGGGCGGATATAACGGTATCGCCAGCGCCTGTGACGTCAAAGACCTCCCTTGCAACGGTGGGGATGTTGACAACGTCGCCACCCTCCTCGAAGAGGGTCATCCCGTCCTCGCCCCTCGTTATTAGGACGTTCTTGCAGTTCAATATCTCCAGAATGGCCTGTCCCGTCTTAAGGAGCGAGTCCTCGTCGACTATCTTTTTTCCGACGGAGCTTTCCGCCTCATAGTGGTTGGGGGTGACAACGGTAACGTTCCTGTAAAAGGGGAAGTTTTCAACCTTAGGGTCGACGGAGAGGATCAGGTTGTTTTTTTCCGAGATCTCCACCAGCTCCCCGACCAGCCCGGCCTCGATCACCCCCTTGCCGTAGTCCGCCACCACAATTGCGTCGATCTCGCCGGCGAGAGAGCGCGTATATTTTAAAATTGCGTCGGTTACACCTTCCGGAACGGGGGCCTTGTTCTCCCTGTCAAACCTGACCACCTGCTGGTGATGGGCGATGACCCTGGTCTTTATCGTTGTGGGCCTCCCCTTGTCTTTTACAATTCCTTTGGTCTCCACCCCGATTCTTTTAAGCTCGTCCGTCAAGAGTCTTGCCATATCGTCGTTTCCGACGACGCCGGTAACAAAGACCCTCCCCCCCAATGCGCGGATGTTGTTCACGACGTTTGCCGCACCTCCCAGAACCCGCGTCTCTCTCTGAACCTCCAGAACCGGCACCGGCGCCTCCGGGGAGATCCGCTCGACCTTTCCCCAGATGAACTCATCCACCATAACGTCGCCGACGACAAGGACCTTCGCCTTTGAAAATTTGTCAACGAAGTCCACAAGGTCGGCCGTGGGATATATCTCTTCAATCGTCATTTTTAATATCTTCCATTGGACAGTCAACTATTCAAAAAGAAACCGGCAGCACCAAAAACCGTGAATTATACGCCGTTGACCCCGATCATTCCATCCCAATCTAAATCACCCACCTGACAAAGAACGGTGTACAAAAACGGCCCGTTCCTTCGGGGATTGCGAAAAATCACTCGCCCCCCCCCGCCCAACGCACAAAACGACAAGAATCCCCGCCGTCCCGTCTAAGACCATCCTCCCCCAAACGAATATTATTCCCGCGCAAGAGTCTATTTTGAAATTCCACGGAGCCCCCAGGATATAGGCCTTCCCACGAAAAACCATCGCACGAGCCTCTCGTACCTCCTGACCCTCTCCCTTACGGAGCGGACGAGACAGAGCGTCAGGATACACACAAGAAGACTTATGATCAAACTTATAAAGACTTTTAAAAAGAGACCCACGCTGAACGTAAATGCGTATACAGCGGAGTGGTGCTTCTTCATGTAGATCATCGAGGAGATGAAGTATTCAATCTTCGACCTTCTCGGATAACGCTTCGCCGTCTTCCCCTGATGGTGGATTATCCTCACGTCGGTCAAGATAGAGACACGGTAGCCGCCCCTTTTCATGCGGAGACACCAGTCCGTCTCCTCCATGTAGAAAAAGTATCTCTCATCGAGGGGGCCGATTTTATCGATGGCGGACTTTCTCACCACCATCAGCGCCCCTATGACCGAATCGACGTCTATCGGCTCGTTCATCTCGCTTACCTTCCCCGGATACTTCGTTGGGAAGAGGAGCTTCAATAGCGATTTATTGAAAAGCTCGGTCAATATGCCCGGAAAGGCGGCGGCACTGTTCTGAGGCTTGCCGTCGGGGCCGATCAGCTCGCCGCCGCAAATCCCCACATCGGGATTTTCGTCCATGTATTTGGCTATCTTGTCCAGAGCGGTCGGAGTCAGCTCGGTATCGGTGTTCATCAATACGATATATTTGCCTTTTGATTTTTTAATACCCTTATTTATGGCGGCGGCAAATCCCAGATTCCTATCGTTTTCGATGACATATATTTCGGAAAATTTTTCCTTTATGAAGCTTACGCTGTTGTCCGTCGAGCCGTTGTCGGACACTATTATCTCGTAGTCACCCTTCTTCACGTTTTTAGCAATGGACTCGAAACAGGGCGTAAGAATATCCTTGTTATTGAAGCTGGCTATAATAAATGAGAAGCGAAGCACTGCTAAAATTCCCCCATTTAGCTATTTATATAAAAAAACTATGGTCTAAATAAAAAAATCCACCGTCCGCGAAAGTCCCTCCTTGAAGCCGACCTCTACTTCATAGCCGATAAGTCTTTTCGCCTTTTCAATACCGCCGAGGGAGTCTTTGACATCCCCCTCCCTCGGTGGATCGTGGATCGGCTCTAAGTCTACCCCCACTATTTTTCCTATAGTCTTAGCAAGCTCTTTGACCGTCAGGTTCTCTCCCGTTGAGATGTTTACAATCTCCCCGGAACAGTCTTCCGCCTCAGCCGCCAGGAGGTTCGCCCTGACAACGTTTTTCACGAAGGTAAAATCCCTCGACTGTTCTCCGTCCCCGTGAATTATCGGCGGCTCCCCCTTTGCAAGCCTCGTTATAAACTTTGGGACCACGGCGGCGTATTCCGATTTCGGGTCCTGTCTCGGCCCGAATATGTTGAAGTAGCGAAGCCCCAGGGTGGGAAGGCCGTAAACGTAATAAAAGACCCGGGCGTAATGCTCCCCCATGAGCTTCTGGGCGGCATACGGGGAAAGGGGGTTCGGCGTCATATCCTCGACCTTCGGCAGGGTCGGCGTGTCGCCGTACACAGAAGAGGAAGACGCATAGACGAACCGCTTTACCCCTTCATCCCTGGCCGCAATAAGGAGCTCCAGGGTGCCGTTTACGTTGACGTCGTTTGTATATTTCGGCTCCGCCACGGACCGGGGCACGGAGGGCACCGCCGCCTGGTGGAGGATCACATCCACGCCGCTAACCGCCTTCCTCACAATATCGGTATCCCTGATATCCCCCTCTATAAAGGTGATGTCGCCCATAAACTCCCCTATATTTTCGACCTTCCCGCTGTAGAGGTTATCCAGAACCCGCACCTCTTCCCCTCTCTTAACGAGCTCCTCGACTATATGGGAGCCTATAAACCCCGCTCCCCCTGTAACCAGAAATCTCATATATCTCTTTCCTCTGTTTATAAAATAGCCGCGGCCCTTCTGTACGATACCCCGAGATCTATACATATCTTCTGAATATCGAGAACGGCGTCCTCGGAGATGTTTCTTACGGCAATGATCACCTCGTCCACCTCCCTCTCCGCCACAACCTTTTTAAGCTCCCCCCTCGTTCCCAAGACCTCAACCCCGTTTATCTTCAGGCCCACCTTTTTCAGATCATCGTCGATGAATCCGAGTGGCCTCAAGTTCAGGCCCTCGTTATTCAATATCTCCTTCAAAACGGCGTTTCCCGAATCGCCGGCGCCGAAGATAATCACCCTCTTGTCGGCCCTCTTCGCCTTGTGATGCGTAAAGTACTCCTTGAATCCCCTGAGGCTCGCCAGCCTCGCGGAGGTGAAAAAGACCAAGAGGAGGAAGTAAACGACCATCACCGACAGCGAATATCCCTCAAAGAATGTGAATAGGAAAAGGACTATCATCGACGCCAGGGTCCCCACGAGGGCCGCCTGAACAATCTTTACTATGTCCCGAAAGGCCACGTACATCCACAGACCCCGGTAAATCCCGAAGAAGTAGAACGACACCATCTGGGCAAAAATAACGATCGGGAGTGACTTGGCAATGAGGATACCCTCTTCCATCCCTATGTAGCCCTCCCGAATTATAAGATACGCGAGCATATAGGAGACCACTATTATCAGGCAGTCGGCCAGAATCTCCCCGAATCTCTCCCTCCTTTCCATTAAAAACGACATCAACGGGCGTCGTCCCTCTATTAACTTCCCCTCCCCACTCAGCTTCTTCAGCTCCTTTATATCCACACCGGCAAGAAAAACCCCCAAGAGGATCAGAAAGATGAGGGATATGATAAGGAGCGACGTAATCAGCAGGAAATCCACCTTTGGGGACGCATAGAGCACCGCAAATATTCCAAAGACCAGAGAGAAGACGTAGATCAGAAGTACGGTGTTCCTCTCCGAGAGCCCCAGGATGACCATGCGATGGGACGTGTGGTCCCTCCCCCCCTGGGAGATCGGGCGCCCCGAAAGAGCCCGTAGGATCGTAACGAAGGTGGTGTCGAAGATAGGGACCGCCATCACGAGGACCGGGACCACCATGATGATAATGAGATTTGACATCTGCGCCATGGTGCCCACGATCGTTATCACCGAGAGATAAAACCCTATAAGGAGCGCCCCGGAGTCGCCCAAAAATATTCGGGCCGGCTTGAAATTGTATCTGAGAAATCCAAGCGCCGCGCCAGTCATTATCGCCGACAGGATCGCCGTGTGAGTCCATCCCATGATAACGGACAGGAGGAAGATGCAAATCGACGATATCGCGGCGGTTCCGGAGGAGAGGCCGTCCATGTTGTCAATGAGGTTGTAAGCGTTGGTGACGGCGATAATCCAGAAGATTGTCAGGGGAATACCGATAAACGGGTTGAAGAACTCGGACGACACCCCGTATATGACGACGACAACGGCCGCCACAACCTGGAAAAATATCTTCGTCCTGGGCTTTATGTACCTGAAATCGTCCACAAGCCCGAGAATGAAAATGATTGTCATGCCGACCAGAAGCCCCAGAACGACCGACGGCGACATCCAGAGGAGGATCTCCTTGGCCAGGGGACCCGTTTTTTCAAGTCCAAACCCGGAGGCAATTATGGGCCAAAAAAAGATCAATATAGGCACAATTAGGGCTGCATAGACGGCGACCCCCCCCATCTTCGCCGTGGGCTCTTTATGCCACCTGTCCTCCTTCGGCTTCTCCATCCATCCCATCCTCTTCGCCACGGAGATCATAATCCTCGTTCCAAAAAGGGAGAGGGTGAGGGCCAAACCGAAGGCCAGACCGGCCGTTGTAAGAAGTTTATCCATCTATTTTCCGCAATACTCCACGACATCCCTTATGATGTCATCGATGTTTTTCTCGGGGATGTAACCGACAAGCTCATTGGCCTTTGCGAGGTCGGGCTTGCGCCTCTCCATATCCTCGAATCCGCTCCCGTACACCTTTTCGTAGGGTATATGCTCTATCTTAGACTTACTGTTCGTATACGCGATTATCTTCTCGGCAAGGTCGTTGATGGTAATCTCGTCGGAGCTCCCTATATTCACGATTTGACCCACCGCTTTATCGCAGTCCATGAGAGCCATGAGCGCCCTGGCGACATCCCTTACGTGGGTGAAACATCTCGACTGCGTCCCGTCCCCGAAAACGGGAAGGGCCTTGCCCAGAAGCGCCGACTGAACAAAGGTCGGTATTACCATCCCGTAGCGTCCCGTCTGGCGGGGGCCCACGGTGTTAAAGAGGCGGACTATGGTAACCGGAAGCCCCTTTTCGTCGTAGTAGGCGAGGGCAAGAAACTCGTCCACCGCCTTGGAGCAGGCGTAGGCCCACCTCCTCTTGCTCGTGGGGCCAAGCAGAAGGTCGTCGGTCTCGCTCAGGTCAACCCCCCCCTTCTTGATGTCCATGGCCTTGCCATATACCTCCGAAGTCGATGCAATGATGATCCTCTTTTTGAAGAGGTTCGCCATCTTGAGGGTTACCTCGGTCCCCCGAACGTTGGTCTCGATTGTCTCGACGGGGTTTTCCATGATAAGCTTAACGCCCACGGCCGCCGCCATGTGGTAGATTACGTCGCATTTGCCGACAAGCTCGTTCATCACTCCCTCGTTCAAGACCGAGTCCGTAACGAGATGCAGCCTCTCATCGAAGCGGATATGCTCGATGTTTTTGAGGCTTCCGGTGGAGAGGTTGTCGATTATGTAGACCTCATCGTTCTTTCCGAGGTGTCCCTCTGCCAAATAGGAGCCGATGAACCCGGCCCCGCCTGTAATCAATACTTTCATGCCACATCCAAAGATTTTATATAAAGATTTTCTATATCCTTTACCAGCCTCTCACTCCCGAAGTTTTTCCGCGCAAAATCCCTCGCCCTTCCGACCGTCTCCCGGGCCGGGCCGCCCTCCGAAAGGGCGATGGAAATGGCCCGGGCCAGGCTCTCTCCTTTTCCTGGAGGTATAATGATCCCGCGCTCGACTATATCGATACCATTTGCCATCCTCCCCTTCGCATCCCCCCCCAGAAGCTCCGGGACACCCCCAACGGCGGTGGCCACAACCGGGATGCCCGACGCCATCGCCTCTATGACCGTGACCGGCGTCCCCTCGTTGTTGGAGGTAAGCACCAGAAGGTCGAGGGCATCGTAGACCTCCCCCATCTCCCTTACCCAGCCGGTGAACTTGACCCTTCCTTCAACCCCCAGCCTTTCGGCATATTCCTCGAGATCCTCCTTGAGCTCCCCGTCCCCCACGACGAGAAACCTCGCCGGCACGGACCCGCCCCCGTTGAGGTAGATCGAGGCCCCGTCAAGAAAGAGGCGGTGGTTCTTTATGGCGGTGAGTCTCCCAACGATGCCCACGAGCTTCTCCCCCTTCTTCAATCCCGCATCCTCTCTCAACCGCCCGCCGCTTCCCCTCGAATCTTCGATGAACTTAAAGTCGAACCCGAGGGGCACTATCTCGATCTTCCTCTCAGGAACCACCCCGTACTTTCGGGTTATATCCTCCTTCTGGCTCTCGTTTAAGACTATCAGCCGATCACAGAAAAGGGCCAGCGTTTTTTCGATATATTTAAAGACCCGGGTCATCACCGGGCCGAAATATCCATAGAAAAAATGTCCGTGAAAGGTGTGAAACATCTTAATCGTCTCTCCCTTAAAAATCAAGACAAACTTTGAAAGGGCGCCCGCAAGCCTCCCCAGCGTACCGGCCTTTCCGAGATGCGTGTGGATAATATCAGGCTCCTCCCTCAAGATCAGGGAGAGGAGACGGAAAAAAGCCCCTATATCCTCAAACATGCTTATCTCCCTGCCGAGACCCGGTATAAATATCGGCTCTACACCGTACCCCTCCGCAAGGTATCCCATATCCCCCTCGTTTTCCCCCACCTCTCCGGTTACGAGAACGCTCTCGAAGCGCTCGGGATCGAGGTATTTCGTCAGGAGCACGGCGTGAATCGCCGGCCCCCCCACGTTAAGCCTCGTGATGATTCTTAAAACCTTTATCCTCTTCATCCAAATATTCTTAAGACGCCTTAAATATTATTTAAATCGAGCGGTCCCAACAACCAATTAGACATCTCACAAAAACAAACTATCTGTCCCCGAAGAGCTCGGAAAAGAGGTCCTCCCCGTCCTCGATGACATCCCCTTTATCCGAGACGAACAACAGTTCCTCCCCCCTAACGATCTTTTTTACCTCCCTCTTTATCCTTTCCCTCTCGGCAGCTCCCTCAGCGGCATCAAGATACCTCTCAAAAAAAGACTTTCTGTCTTTCGCCCCTATAACCTTCGGCGTGGAGAGGTAGAGCTGAGAGAGGTTTCTCGCCCTCCTCCTCACGTTGACGCCGGAGGTGAAGGACACATCGTCGAGATCGATCAGGGAAAAGATATATCCTCCCCCCTCTTTCTTGACGCCGATGTTTGTCCCCTTGAGGTCCCTGTGATATATCCCCATCCTGTGCAGGGACCCTATTACTCCCGCCAGACCGGCAAGCAGCCCCTCCTTCCCGTTTTGGCTCTCTTTGAAGGCATTCAATATAAACCTGTCGAGCTCCCTGGCGGGCCTCAAAGACTCGGTGACGAAATAGATTTTTCCGGGGACAAAAAACCTCCTGACTATGACGAGGGCCAGGGGGAGGGGCGTGTTAAACCCCCTGACCGCAAGGCCCCGGGCCGACCGCCACGAGACGTGCCCTCTCGATCTCCCGACAGCGGCCCAGATCTTTTCCTTAATCGACAGCGTCTCGTACCCCTTTACGCAGACATCCACCCCGTCCCACTTGAAGAGCGCTACTCTCGCCTTCCTGTCTTCCTTCAACATAATGCCGCCGCCCTCGGAAAACTCCCCGATTGTCCCCATCAATTTGTCGACGCACACTCCCCTCATGAGATAAACGGTCCTTCCCCCCTTCTTTTCCACCGAGAACTCGCTGCTGTTCTTGAAGCAACGCCTGGTTCGGCTCTTGAGCCTCACCCCCTCCATCTTCGAAATCCTCTCCTTTATGAATTTCAGCGCTCCCTCGATCTCAAGCGAATTCTCCCCCCTTGCCTCCTCGTATCTCTTCAACAGCTCCCGGATGTCACCGTCATCCAAACCGGGGCTCAGGGAGTGGCAGACGGCCGCAATATTTTTGAGCGCCCTCTTTCCCCTCATCCCCCTCGGGAACGAGGAGCGGTGGAGGTCAATGACGTAAAGTTTATCCTTTTTTCCCCCGCCTTTTATAAGCAGGTTTCCCGCGTGGTAGTCCCTGTGGTGAAAGGAGGCGGCGTGGAGCCTTGCTGTTATCTCGGAAAGCGGCCCTATCAATCTTTCCCTCCCACTCCCTTGAGGGTCATCGCTTAAATCCCGAAAAACCTCGTCCAGCCTGGAAGCGTTATCGAGGACTCTGAATATTATGACCGCCCTCGACCGTAAAAAAGGCCCCAGACCGACGGCGATGACCTCGGGCGTGTCGATCCCCTTACCGGCAAGATACCTCGACGCGTCAAACTCCCTCTTCGCTCCGTGACCGAAGATGAGGCCCTTCAGAGTCAAGAGCGGCGAAAATCGATCCCGCTCCTTGAATGCCTTCACAAATAGCCGCTCGCCCTTGAATTCAACGAACCCGCGAATCCTGACGTTGTTCTCGTCGACGTTTTTAAGCACGCTCCCGTCCGTGAAATCGATATTTATTAGATCGCGATACCCCTCCCGGACGATCCACTTGAGTCCCCCGGATTCATATTTTCTGAAGGTCTCCTCCATCACCTCGGCTCCTTCACTTCCTTCCTGTAAATCTCCTCACCCTTCTGGTTCACGACCGTGACCGTGAATCCTTTGTCGGAAACGTCCATCACGAGAAAATGGTACCCCTTGTACGATTCCTCCATTACCCCCACGAATTTCGCGTAGAAGTTTTCGGGATTTATGTCGTACAGGGCGCCGCCGCCCCCGCCGGTCACGAAAAAGTCTATTCCGTTATGCGTCCTTCCCGCGACGAAGTGGTGATCGTGGCCCGAAATAAGGGCGGACACCCCGGCGTAACTCATTATCCCAAGAAAGTGTTTTAAAAGGAAACATCCCTTTCTATTTCCCTTAAAGCTTACAACCCCCTCGTGAGATAGGACGTAGATTCGCCCCCTCCCGGCGTCCTGGGCCGCCTTCATGAGTGTATCGGCAAACCATATCCACTGTCTTATCCCCCCCGACTCCACATCGAGGAAGATGAAAAGGTCTCCACAAATATTCTCCACATAGTACCGGTTTTTTTCGCCCCCGTCATCAGATTCTGAAAAGAATCTTTCGTATAAATGAACCCCATCCCCCCTGTCAAAGTCATGGTCCCCTATTACGGGAAAGACCGGCACATGGTCAAAGAGGTTTCGTCCAAGCTCGAAAAGAGAGTCCCACTCGTGCCTGTTTTCCCCCTCGCACACAAGGTCCCCGAGAAGGACGACAAAATCGGGAGACTTCCTCTCGATCAGAGGGGCCAGGGTTGAAAAAGGCTCTGCGGGGGCGTGGATATCCCCCACAAGCACAACCCTGTAGTCCCCCTCCGCCGGAAGCGTCTTAAATTTGCTCGTGTACAAGGACACCCCGTCCGCCAAAACCGAATAGCTGTACTCGGTCGCCGGCAAAAGCTCGTTGAGGACAACCCTGTGGGCTGTAGAGGCCTCCAGAACCGTAGACCTGATCCTCTCCGCACCCCCACCAACGACCAAAGCAATCCCTCCTACCGCGGCGACGTCTGTCTCCCAGAAGATCGTCATTCTATCGGCCCCCGGAAACTCCAAAACGGGCCCAATAACGATCTCGGCCGAATTCGCCCCGACGCCGAAGAGAACCGCAACCGCAATTGTAATTGATATTACGGCCGAAAAAAGGGCCTTTGACATCAATCCCTTCGGTAATCCGGCTTTATTTTCAGAAATTTTTGTTCCTCTCAAACGTCACTCCCCGGCTATCTTTCTCAAGACCTCGAGGTATCTCGGCGCCATGGCCTGAAGGGAGAAACCCTTCTCCACGAGCCTTCTCCCCGAGAGACCCATTTTTTCGATCAGCCCCCGGTCTTCGTAAAGACTCGACAGGCTTTTCACCCACTCGTCGTGATTTTCGGCTCTGAATCCGGTGTCGCCGTTAATCACGAGGTCGCTGTTTATCCCCACCGGAGACGCCACGGCGGGAACTCCCGTGGCCAGGTACTGTACCACCTTGAACCCGCACTTTCCCCTCGCCCAGATGTCGTCGGTCAGCGGCATAACCCCCACATCGAAGCTCTTGAGGTCAGCCTCAACCTCCTCCGGTATCCACTCCTTCTTTATCACATCGACCCCGTTCAGGTCGAAAAACTTGTCACACACTATCTTGAGCCTGACCCCTTTATATTTTCCGGCAAACTCCTCGAGGGCAGGGCCTATCGCCTTCAGGTAGTGGAGATTTGTCGATGTCCCTATCCAACCCACCGTGAAGCCGTCATTTTTTTCTCTTTTCCCTTTGTACTCCTTGATCCCGTATTCGTTTAGGTCAACGACCGTGGGAAAGATATGTATCCTCTCGGGCGTCGTGAACTTCGCGGCCAATCCGGCCAGGTAGCTGTTTCCCGCAAAGACGGCGTCCACGCTCTTCATCATGTTCCTGAACTTCCTCATTCTCCCCCTGGAATGCTGGCTCTTGTGCCGGGAGGAGCGGTACATGATCGCATCGTCGAAATCAAAGACACTCTTTTTCGCGTAGCGCTTCACGAAGAAGAGGTCCAGGGCGGTAAGAAGCTTCCTCTGTATGATCACGACGTCGAATTCCCTTAAGCGCCTAAAGGTCGAGAGCCTCTTTACCATCCCGCCGGGGACCCTGACGAGGGACACCTCGACTCCGTTTTCCTCGAAATAGGGGATGAACTCCTTTACCCGAAACCTCCCCTCGAATCCCTTGTGCATCAAAAATGCGAGACGTTTCATCTTAACACCGAGCCTAAAAGGTAACGATAGGGTCTCAGACTCAACGGCCTGAATCTTACGGCCTTCACGAAATGGCTCCTTCCCTCCTTGAGATCACCGATTTTCATATATTCCCTCCCGAGATAGATCTCAAGCTCTGACATCCTCTTTCTGTATTTCCCTTTTGATATCCTCTTCGGGTCGTAATATTTCTCAAGAAGCCTGATGGAGTTTTTCCTGAGGTCGACCTTGTCGTCGCTGAGGCGGCCGGCCCCCCTACCCACCCAGCCCAGGGGCGACTTCAGGTGGGCCGTGGGAAAAAAGCGGGTTATTCTGAGCCAGAGGTCGTAATCCTCCGCCCTCATCATCTCCTCGTTGAAAAACCCCACCCTGTCGAAGACCTCCCTCTTGACGACGACGGTGGGGGTGGGGACGATGCTCTTCATGTAGAGCACTCCGAACAGATCCCCCGATATCCAGCGCCCCCCTTTGATTCTTATGTCTCCCCCCATTGGGACCATAGTGGAGGAGACCATCCATATCTCCGGATTTTTCTCCAGGTAGTCCATCTGTATCTCGAGCTTTTCCGGGTGCCACAGGTCGTCGTCGTCCAGAAACGCAATGTAATCCCCCTTAGCCTCCAAAATCCCTCTGTTCCTTGCGGCGGAGGGGCCGTGCCTATTTGAACTCACCACCCTTATCATTATCAAATCTGACCCGGCAATCCCTTTAAGCGTCAATCTGTCGTCTCCGCCGTTCACCACGATTATCTCGTCCGGGAGACGACTCTGCGACAAAACGCTCCCCACGGCCTCCTTAAGCGAATCCCCCCTCTTTTTGACGTCGTGGGTGGGGATTACGACGGATATCGATACGCCTCTGTCCATTTACGCCCCGCCGAATCCCTTATTCGAAATAAGCCCCCTGAAGAAATTCTCAATCTTCTCCGCCTGAACCTTTACATCGAATCGACTCAGTCCCCTCTCCCTCGCTCCCCTCCCAAGTCTCTTCCTTAAGCCTTCGTCCCCTAAAAGCTTCAGCAATACCGTCTCCACGGCCATGCTGTTCGGCTCCATAAGGAGACCCGAAACGCCGTCCTCGACAATCTCTGGTATCATCCCCACCTTTGCAGCCGCTACGGGGATTCCGAGTCCCATCGCCTCCCTCAACGCCCTCGCCGTCCCGTCGGAGCCGGGCATCATGAAGACGAAGATGTCGATGACCTTCAGGGCGTCCCTGTAATATTTTGTCATATACCCCGGGGTTATGATCTTGTCTTCGATTCCGAGCCTCCGGGCGGGCTTGACAACGCTCTCTTCCATCTGGGAGCTCCTCCCGATCAGGAGGAGCCTCGCATTCGGGAATTTCTTGAGGACCTTTGCAAACGCCGAGATCACCACGTCGGTCTTCCTGTATTTCTGAAATCTCGCCACCATCCCGATGACCGGGGCGTCCCTCGGGATATTGAGCTCCGAGCGCATGTCCGCGGCGGGGAGGGCGGGGTCCCACCTGTCGAGGTCGAGGGCGGGATCGACCACAAGGATCTTATCCCTCGGGATCCGAAAATACCTCAGCAAAGAGGACGCCCCCGCCCTTGAAAACGTCACGACCCCGTCCGTGCCCCTGTTCATCAAAAAGCGGTTCCCGATGCCGCCCGATATAAAGTCGCGCTTGTGATCCGTCCTCACAAGGAGCGGCCTCGACAGGCTCCCCCTAATCGCTCTTTTGGCGATAAAGTGGTCGTGGGAGGAATGGGCCGATACGATATCCGCCGGTATATTGTCGATCAACCTCCGAAAGGAGTTAGTGTCCCTTATGATCGTTGGGATTCCGAACAGGTTTCCGGGCTTCGTTCGCCTGTCCCAGCTTACCGACCCGTCAACCTTTATTCCCATCTCCTTTGCATAAGATACGATGCTCTCCGCCTCCCCCGCCCCTTTCGGCGGGTAGGCCGCAGACAGGACAACTTCGTTTCCCCTCTCCATCAGCGCCCTCGTCTGTAAAAGAATCGGCTCCGAGGGCCCCGTCCACTTCCAATCCGCAAATACCTGAAGGATCTTCATATCAAACAAAAGAGCAAACAAAAATATCAAACGAAGGAGAGTACTTCACCTCCCCGTAATCAATCACGCTTTAAAGCAGTTCAACGCCTCGATCACCCTTTCCACCTCGCCGTCTTCGAGCTCCGGGAACACAGGGATCGAGATTACCGTGTCGGCCAGCTTTTCCGATACGGGGAAGTCCCCCCGGCCGTACCCGAGGTCTTTATACGCGTTTTGGAGGTGGATCGGCCTCGGGTAATGAATCCCACAACCCACGTCCTCCCGTTTGAGGTGGTCGATGAGCGTCACCCTCTCTTCAGTCTCGATTACGTACAGGTGATAGATGTGGCGGGTGTACTTTATCTCTCTCGGCAGTATAAATTCGCCCTTTATTCCTGCGTCGTATTTCTTTGCTATCTCCCTCCTCTGTCCGTTGTCGCGGTCGAGGGCCTTGAGCCTCAGCCTCAACACCGAGGCCTGCAGGTCGTCCATCCGGCTGTTCATCCCCACATCCTCGTGGATATACTGAGAGCTCTGGCCGTAGTTCCTCAAACTTCTTGCCCTCTCGGCCAGCTTGTCACTGTCGGTGACTATCATCCCCGCGTCGCCGAGGGCGGGGAGGTTCTTCGTCGGATAGAACGAGAACGCGGCTATATCGCTCATTGTCCCCGCTTTTACCCCCTTATAGAGGGCGCCGTGGGCCTGGGCGCAGTCCTCGAGGACAAAGAGGCCGTTCTTTTTTGCAATATCGTTGACGGCGTCCATATCCGCCGGCCCGCCGTAGAGGTGGACGGGAATGATCCCCTTTATTTCGCCCTCCCCCTTAGCGCCGCCTCCTCCCGACTTAAGAAGCTCCTCCAAGAGGTAGGGGTCCATCGTGCGGGATACCGGATCGACGTCCACAAAAACCGGCCTCCCGCCCGCCCTTGTTATAGCAGCGGCGGTGGGAAAGGCGGTGTTCGGGACCGTCACAACGCCGTCCCCCGGACCTACTCCCAAGACCATAAGGGAAAGGGTCAGGGCGTCCGTCCCGGAGGCCACGGATACGGCGTGCTTTATCCCAACGTATCGGGCGAACTCCTCCTCAAAGGCGGAGACCTCCCCGCCCAGGATGTACCACCCCGAATCGACGACCCTTGTCATGGCCGATACTATCTCATCCCTCAACGCCGCCGCGCCCCTCTTTGGATCGGAGACCGGAATCATTTATCTTTAACCTCTTCGTCTCGTCTGGACACGTGCCAGTATTCCCAAAGCTTAGCGTATTTCAGGAAAACGTAATACGCATTGGTCACATCTATGACCAGCCCCGGGATGCCCCCTAAAAATCCGAGCCTGAAAAAGTAATCCCTAAAAAAACGGAAGAGGGGGTTCAGGATGAGCTTTGAAATACTCGGCTTCCTTTTGGCCTCTACCATATCCATCACAGCCATCCTCGAATAGAGGTCCATTGTCTTTATCTGGTCGGATATATCGCTGTAGGTGTAATGAAGGTAATAGTTTTTGAACTCCCCCACCTTCCCTTTAAGATGAACCTTGGCGTGGAGTCCCCCCTCCCATCTCCCCATATCCTTTTTGTAAAGACGAATCTCGTAATCCCTCGACCAGCCGCCGTACTTTATCCACTTTCCGAGAAAGTAGGTCTTTCTGTGGGCGATGTAACCGTCCTTTTCAGGCTCACCATTTTTAAACAAATCCTTTATCTCCTCGACCAGCTTGGGAGACACCTCCTCATCGGCGTCTATAAAGATCGCCCAGCGGTTCTTGGTCAAATCCTGGGCGTGTTGATATTGTTCCCTGAAGCCTGGCCAGTCCCTGTGATAGACCCTGTCGGTGAACTCCTTCAATAACTCGAGGGTGCCGTCGCTGCTGCCGGAGTCCACGGCGACTATCTCGTCCGCCCAGTCCGAAACGCTCAATAGGGCCTTTTTTAGCGTTCGGATATTGTCCTTGGTAATTATATATACCGAAATCGGAAGCTTATCACCCTTCATTACGGTCACTCCTGAAAAGGGTTTTTATGAACTTTAATAATTCAGTCAATCTTGCACTCAACCTGAAAGGGAAACAACCTTGTCGTATATTTGTACCACTCTGTCGATATTTCTATCGAAAGAGAGTCTCTCTCCAAATCGTTCGGCCGCCCGATGCGCCCTTTTACGGAGGCCGTCGTCGAAATAGTAAAGGAGGGCCCGGGCGGACTCGTCTTTATTCCTTGGATCGTCGATGACCCATCCCGTCTCCTTGGACTCGATCAATCCCGAGGCCCCGTTCTTTTCGGTCGTCACAACAGGCAGTCCCGAAGCAAGGGCCTCGATAACGGTAAGGGAGCAGGAGTCATAGAAGGTCGGGTGAAAATAGATGTCCGCCGCGGCATACAGGGGGACGAGGTCTGGCACATAATCGATAAACCGAACAAGTTCATCCACCTCAAGCCTCCTCGCCACCCTCAAGTATCTTCGGGGATTGTCCCGTCCGACGACCATAAGCCTGAATTTGCCGCGGCCCTCCCCGGCCCGCTCCCTCAAGACGGGCAGAAGCTCGATCGCCGGGAGAACCCCCTTCAATCTAAAGTTGTTCGAGACGAGAAGAATTATGATCTCGTCCTCTCCTATCCCGAGACGCTCCCTCTCCCCTGCGCGGTATAGCTCCCTTTTCTTTGTTGAGAACCTCCCCATGTCCACACCATTATACACCACTTCTATCTTCTTTTCATCAACGTTGTGATATTTAACAATATCCCTTTTGACCATCTCCGCTATCGCTATAATCGCCTTTACCCCCATATCCCCGTACTGGCGCCTCTGGAGGGAAAGGATCAGGTGGTGGCGCGGCGAGAGGAGCCTCTTTATCCACGCAAGCCGCCTCCCGATCCCGGACTCTCTGGAGTTGTCGTCCCCATCTATCCACGACTGCTCGACGCCGGAGTGGGGGTTGAGGACGTTAATCCCGGTGTTGTACCCCACGGCGTGGACTATATCGTAATCCCCCCTCTCTATCTCCCTCTCAACCCCCTCCACAAAGGTGTAAAGCCTCAAAAACTTGGGATACCGGACGGCCGGGATGATGTGTATATTAATCCTCTCGTCGTCCGTCCTCCCGACCCTTGCAAGGACGTGCACCTCGAATCCCCTGTCGGCAAGACCCCTGCAGAGATCTCTTGCGTACCCCTCGGCCCCGCCCCTTGCAGGGTCGAATTTATCAATCACAAAAGCGACCTTATATCCCATAAGCGATCGCCTTTCGGTATCCCCCCAGGAGCCGGATCACCTCGTCCGCCACCTCCTCGGGGGTAATCCCCTCGAAGCAATCCCCCCGGGTACAGCCCTTCTTCCTGCAGGGGCTGCAGTCTGTAGGCCTTCTTATCATGACGAAGGGCGTCTTTACGTAAGGCTCGTTCTCAATCGGGTCGGTCGGCCCGAATATCGCAACCACGGGCGTCCCCACAAAGGAGGCGATGTGCATCGGGCCCGTGTCTCCCCCAACATAGACGTCCGAGCGGCGGTACAGCTCGGCAAGCTCCCTCAGCCTCATGGGCCTGTCCAAGATCGTGGCCCCATGTTTCATACCGTCCCTAACCTCCCTGGCCGTATCCTCCTCGCCCGGCCCAAAGGTGATGATTACCTCAGCCTTAAGCCTCGAAACAAGGATGTCCGAGAGAGCGGCGTAGCGCTCCGCCCCCCACCTCTTATAAGGTGTCCTCGGCGATGTGCTCGGATGAACTACTATCCTCGGCCTCTCCCCGGAGAGATACTCCGCCTCGATAATGTCCACAACCTTCCTGTCTTCCGGCGTCGTCCCGATATGAATCTCGGGCACACCGTCCACTCCCGTCAGCCCCTCGGTCAGCAGGAGGTTTCTCGTAATCCTCGAAAGCTTCGGGACCGGAAGCTTTATCTTCCTGTTGTTGAACAGGTGGTTCAGCTCCTTCGAAAAGCCCTTCGCAAAACCGAGCCTTACCGGGGCGCCGGAAAAAAACGAGATTAACCCGCTCTTTAACAGACCGTGATAATCGAGGGCGACATCGAAAGAACTTCGTCTCAACTCCTTCGAGAATTTTACGAATTCGCCAACGGCGCCGAAAAAAGTCCAGGGCCTTCCAAGCTTTCTTAATATTCTCTTTTTGGGAAAGACAATGATCTCATCAATCTCCCCCATCCCTCCGAGGATATCCGACGCGGCCTCTTCCACAACCCACGATATTTTTGCCATGGGAAAGCGCTTGCGCAAAAGACCAAGAGAGGGAAGCACCCTGATTACATCCCCGATGGCGGAGAGCCTAATGATGAGAATACTCTCTATCTCCTTTTTATCTATATCTGAGGTCATTGCCCTTATCTTTAAAGTCAAGAGAAGGCAACCTTCCGTATTTCATCGGCCGCCCGCCTTTACAATCATACCTGTTACAATATATATTCGAAATTTAATTACTACCACAGCGTGCCCAAAATGGCAATACAAAAAAGGGGTAAAAAACTCCGTAAAGTCCTTGACAAAATTGAAATATCCAAACATTATGAATTAACATTATGGTATAAAATCAAGATCAACCACCCGGTTTAACTATTTAACATGAAAGAACGAAATTTAGCGGAGGAAACGATGTTTAAAAGGATAAAGAAGGCGCCATCTTTGTGTCTCTTCGGCCTGATGGCCGTTATGATTCTCGTATCGCTAATCTCATGTACGGATCAAAAGATAATCTCCTTCGGTCTCGAGGCGAGAGACCTCGTGGTATCCCGGGAAAGGGGCGGGGAAAAGGCAAGTCCCCCCGTTTTCAAAGCCGGCGAGCAATTTTATATGCAATTCGAGATTTCGGAATACGACCTGGACGAGGCCGGAAACGCATGGATACAGGAAGATCTGACGATGATAAGCGGCGACGGGAAGATTATTCTAAACGAGTCCAACATCATTGACGAGAAGGTAAAGCCCCCGGAAGGCACGGAGTGGTGGCGTGTAACAAACAAGATCACGCTTCCGGAGGTGGTCGAGCCGGGCAAGGTAACGATAGAGATAAACGTAAGGGACAAGATCGGGGGGGGAACCCTCTACATCAGAAAAACGATTGAGGTTGAAAAGGAATAGGGGAAAAAGGGGGTTTCCAATAACTTCTATTTCATTACGGAGCGGGTGAGCGTAAAGACCCCCACCCTCTCCGCCCCAGCATTCTTGAGGACCTTTGCACATTCGGATACCGTTGATCCCGTGGTAAAGACGTCGTCAACGAGAAGTACCCTTTTTTTGTGAAAGGCCCTCCCCCTGACGGCGAAGGCCCCCTTTACGTTGACCTTTCGCTCCTCCATTGAAAGGGTGGTCTGGGGAACCGTATATCTCGTCCGGACGAGATCGGCTCGGTTTATGGAAAGTTTGCCGCCACACCTCCTCTTCAACTCCTTTGCGATCTCCAAGGACTGATTGAACCCCCTCTCGTAGAGCCTCTTTCTGTAGAGGGGAACGGGGGCCATGAGGTCGAATGCGGCGGGGTCGAGGGTTCCGGGAATGCCCCTATTCCCGAAACATGCGCCCTCCCTCAGGGCCAAGACGGTCAAGGGCCCGGCGAGGCTTGCCCTTCCGTAATATTTGAACATCTTTACGGCCTCGAGGACGATCCCGCCGTAGACAAAGGCCGACCCGGCGACGTCGAACGGTGGCTTCATACCCGCACAGTTTTCACAGACAATAATATCGCTCCCGGCCGTTCCCTCGACGCCGAAGAGGGGCTTGCCGCAGATCGAGCAGTATGGCGCCTCGATCCCTTCAACCTCCGCCAGGCAAGACTTGCAGGCAAACCCCCCTCCCTCCGGCAGAATCTCTCCGCATCCGATACAGAGGGGTGGAAAGAGGAGGTCTGCGACAGCGGAGAGGACGCCCTTAAGCGCTACCCCGCCTTTTGAAATTCGGATCTTCGGCCTCACGAGCCAACAAGCCTCTCTGAAAAAATCCTTTTGTTTCTAAAGCCGCCGAGGGGAATCGGTCCGCTTCCCGGCGTTGTTATCTTCCAACTCTGCGAAAATATCAATCTCCAATCTATACGAAATCTCTACACTTGATGCCGAAGGATAAAGGCCCCTCCCTTCATGACCATCTTCACATCCTTCATCACGCCGATATCCGAGAGGGGATCCCCCTCGACCGCCGCAAAGTCGGCGTACTTACCCGCCTCGATAGTCCCGATATCGTCGGCCATGTCTATTATTTTTGCGTTTGTGGCCGTTGCGTTCTTGAGTATCTCGAAGTTGGAGAACCCAGCGTTGCTCAGATGTTCAAGCTCCTTGTGGTAGAACCCGAACAATCCCGTCATGGTGCCCCCTAGATCGGTCCCCACGCCCACCGTGGCTCCCATTCTCCTCAACCTCGAAACGTTCTCGACCAACGTCGGGAAGAGGGGAACCATAAGCTCGTAATTGTAGTAGCCCCTCTCGAGATAATCATCCGGGGGATAGGGAAGCGAGGTTTCGATTTTTACGGACTCCATTACCTGACGCAGCGGCTCCTCCTCGAGGTATTTACGGCCGTTCTCCGTCAACCAGGCAAGAATCTCCTTCATCTCGAGGGCGTCCCCGAAGGCCATCATCGTGGGGAGTATCGCCATATCCTTCTCGATGAAGGTCTCGATTGCCTCTTCCGGGATCAGCTTGTCGTTGGGACAGTGTTCCAGGGTGTGAATCCCCATCTCGACGCCCTTGAGGAAATCCTCAAGGAAGGGCTGATGCATACAGATTTTCTTGCCCCGCTTTTCTCCCACCTCCAGGAGCGCCTTCAAATACTCGTCGCTGGGCACGGTCGGCTTTGACCTGAAGGTATAGGAGACCGACTGGTACCCGGTCTTGAGCCAGTCCGCCCCAAGGTCGCACATCTCGTTTGCCACCATCCTAACCTCCTCCGGGGTCGTGATCCTCTCGACGAACTGGCCCCCCATGAAGAACTCTACGGCCGGATTCAGGTGAGGCACTCCCTCCGGCGGACCTGTGGGGGTGGAGATAAACGAGTTGGCGCACAGGATCCTCGGGCCGGGGAGATCGCCGGCGTTGACCCTGTCGCGGAAGCCCTGGATCTTCTTCGGAAACGCCCCCACGTCCCTCACGGTGGTGACGCCGGAGAGGATACAGCTCAAGAGATTCCTCTCGATCTGGGCGGAAGTGCTCGTTACGGCGGCGAAGGTCGGATCGCGGACGAAGGGAACGGTGATGTGGACGTGGTTGTCGATGAGTCCGGGGATCAGGGTCAGCCCGTTGAGGTCGACCGGCTCGAATCCCGAGTACTTTTCCACATCCCAGCCGGTCTCGATGTCGATAATCCTGTCGTCCTCTATCAGAATGACCTTATCTTTCTTCAGACCGTTTTCAATTCCGTCAAAGAGGAGGAAGTTGTGGAGCGCCTTTTTTCCTAAGGCCGGCGCGATCTTCTCCTTCGGGCCGGTGCAGCCGGCTGGGAGTATTCCCCCAAAAAGGAGAGACGCCGTCGCAAAGGAGGTGGAGAGGAGGAACTCCCTTCTCAACATCCTCACGTCCTCCAATCCCAAAATTCCCTTAAATGATTTGTCCTTAGATTTACTCATTTTTAATTCCCTTTATAAAATGTGTTTCTTAAATACTGTGTTACTTAATGTGTTTTACTTAAAGGCAGCCCGCCCCCCGAACGATTTTTATTAGGCAAGAAAAATCCGCATAAATTGTTTGACAGGAAACGGACTCGACGACGAAAATATTCCGCCGTCCTCGGAGTTATCAAGCAGTTTCGGCGTAGACATATCGAGAGAGAACAAACCCCCGAAGCCTTTTGCCGGCCGATTTCGGCCAATTTACTTTTTCATCAAGGCCTTTACGGGAGGAAGCCCGTACGGGTCGCCCTCCTTGATCGCCTTGAGCACCGCGCCGCCGCCGGTAAAGAAGTAGTAGCGGGAATCGTCCAGGACCGCCAGGTAGAGACCGGGGAGGAGGTCCTTGAACTCCTTTAAGGTATCGCCTCCGCCGTACATCTTTTTGGCGTCCCGGTTTTTATCGATGGCATTGTCGAGGGCCTTAGATCCCTCGGTGAAGTGAGGGGTAAAGCCCATCACTGCGTTGACGAATATAGTCCCCGCGCCGAGGATGGCGTCCATCACCCCCTTCTCCTCGAACGATACCGGGTCGATGTCGAGGATGTAATTCAGTGAATCGCCCTTCTTCAGCTTTTCTATCTCGACGCTCCTGTACTTCCCTTCCATCTTGCCCTCCAACGTATCGGACTCCACAATTACGGGCAGCTCCAAGATCTTTTTTCCCTTTTCGTCCTTCTCCACAAGCTCCCTTGCCATCTCCATCTCGTCCTCGGTAACTCCGGAAATCTTGATTCCGTACTTTGCGGCGAGATAAGTGTTGTAGATGACGCCTCCCAGGATCAGACAATCGACCTCGTCGTAGAGCTTCCTCAGGGGGTCTATCTTGGTGTCGAACTTTGCGCCTGCGACGACGGCCAGAAAGGGCCGTTTCGGATTAAGGACGTGGGTCAGGTTCGATATCTCCTGCTGCAGCAGGTACCCGGCGTAGCTTGGGAGGAGCTTTGCAATATCGTAGGTCGAGGCATGGGGCTGCCAGGAACCGAAGGCGTCGTTGACAAAGACATCGGCAAGTCCGGCCAGCATGATGGCAAAGGCCTCCTGCTCCTGTCCTCCCGCCTCCTCGCCGGAAAACCACCGGGTGTTCGGGAGATAGATTCCCCCTATCTTGTGATTTCTCAGGTCTCTGATGTGAAGGTTTATCGATGTGTCGATACCGGCTATGCCCTGGGGAGTCGATTTAAACTCGGGGACGATGAAGTCTGTGTGGAGCTTCCTCTCGAGATACTCCACTATCGGCTTTACGGAGGTATCCGGGTCGACCGATATCTCGCCCGTCTTTTTATTCTTTGGCCGTCCCACATGGGTCATCAAGATAAGTCGTCCGCCCCTCTCGACGATGTTGTAGAGGGTGCCTATAGTGGAGTCTATCCTGAAGGGGTCGGTGATCTCTCCTCTCTTTACGACGTTATGGTCGACCCTCACGAGGACGACCTTGTCGTCAAGGTCGGCGTCCTGAATCTTTGGGACCGCCGCGTCCACACCATCAAATTTCCTATTCATGGCGTTTATCCTCTTATCACGATTATTAAACGTATTATAAAACTATGGGAGTATATGTCAAAAACAAAATGTGCTGTAAACAAAATAAAAAGGCCGTCCCTGTGGACGGCCCTAAAAGTAAATCTGTCTTTTCTTTTGAATTTACAGGTAGTCGATCCTTATGGGCGTCTTGTTTCTCTTGGTAAAAATTACAATTACCTTGCCCGATTCGGAATCAAAGACATGCTCCTCCAGCTCGGGATTTTTGACGGAAACCTGCTTGGGATCTCCAAATTTCACCGAAACCCACTTCATTGTAAGTTGTTTCCCGGGAATGATCCTGACCATCACGACTATATCGTTCACGAGGAAGATCGCCACCCCCTTGGTGTCCTCGGGGGATTTCTGTCCGTCGTAGATCATGACGAGTCCCGAATCGAGCGACGGCTCGCCGAGCATCGAGAGCACCTGAGATTTTGTGGTAACGTTCGGAACGATCCCGTTCCACTCCGCCCTGGCGTCAAGGCCGGAAACCACAAAGAAAACCGACGCCACCAACAACACAAAAACAAATCTTCTGCACAAGCTCATAAAGTTGTCTCCACTATTCAAATCCAAATCCTCACAAACATGGCCTTAAATAACCTTGTTGTGAATTCTTTTTGAACCAATCACAATATTTCACTACCGCTCCCACCGCTCCCACCCACTTCCGTCACCCGCTTTGTTAATTCTATTCTATTGACTGTCTCATCAAATATCCTGACACAATCCCTGCCCCTCCCTAATAACCTCCCCCCATCGCCCAATCCCTTTTATCGTTCCCCCAACCGCCTCGTCCCTCTAATCGCCCCATCCCCCAATCGCCTCGTTCCCCCAACCGCCTATCGAATTAAAACATGCGGCCAACCAAAAACTTGCGTCCAACTAGAATATACGGCCGGCCCCCCGTCAGTATTCAAAGTAGAGGAATTCGTAGAGGAGGCTTACAGGGTTCAGTGTGCCGTTCTCATCCCTTGCGGGGGGCAAAATGAATATCTGGCTTACGATCTCCGTCGGCTCCATGTAGATGGCGAAGACCTTTTTCCCTTTCTTTTCCCCCTCCTCCCTCTTCTCGAAGACAAAATTCGGGGAGATAATCACCTCCCTGAGTCCCATGAAATAATCGGTATCTGCATAGAACTCGAAACTGTCGCCCTTTTCGTTTATGAGCATTATGCTCATGACGATCTTCGATATGAGCCTTCTCTCTTCCATGTCGCTTGACGAGACCCTCACCGACTCTATATAGTCGTCCAAGGCGAGAAACAGAGGGGCAAAGGGCCTGAGATCCAGCTTCTCCTTCGAAATCCTCCTTTCATCCACGCCGAAAACGGAGAGATCAAGACCGAGGATGAATGTTGCCTTGTATTCGTCCCTCTCGCTGTCCCGATAAATAAAAAGGCTGCCGGTTGAATCCCTGAAATCATTTATATTTTCGAGCTCTTTTTTAATTTCCGGGAAACCGGCCCTGAAGAGGTCAGCCGTTTTTTTGGGAAAATCGATGAAATCGAGGGAAAGTTCAACGGCATGGGCCGTTTCCGACATTATCCCTGAATTAAAGATGAGAAAGATCGCCGCCGCCAACGGAGATAAAGTGCTGAGAAATTTCTTTGTTCTTTTCACGGCAACTTTTGTGATATATGTCACATTTCCGATTGAATAGCGTACAGAAAATGGCGCGATTTTGTCAATATAAAAATAATTAAATTTCCTTAATACATAGGTGCAATACTTTTTAAAATTCTTGACATCTTCCTAACTTTCAATAAAAATAGGCGATAGTGTTATGCAAAATCGATTCATATTTAACTTTTTATCGGGAAAAACCATGAAAAAGGTATTTTTTTTCACATTACTCTTTGTTCTGATAATATCTCTTGTATCGGCTTCCGAAGAGCTGAAGATGGTCTGCGGGCCCAAGAACAGTGACATGTGGAAACTGTCGAACCATATCGGCTCCGCCCTGACCGAGGTAAAGATCAGCTCCAAGGGGGGCGGGCCCGACGTCCAACTGATCTCATCTTCAGGCCCTTACGAGAGCATAAAGATGCTCTTTTCTCATGACTCCAACCTCGCGATTGTTGACGCCCTCTCCGCCTACGAAGCCACTTCGGGGGTGGGAAGATTTTCCAAGCTTCTGAGGAGGGACGTCCTTGCCCTGGCCGTTTTAGGGCTCGAGGTGGAGCATTTTGTGCTGGTTTCCGCAAAGTCCGAAAAAAACAACGTCTTGGACATGACGGAAAAGATGATCTATCTCGGGAGAAAGGGCGATTACAGGAGATACGGGGCATACGTAAGCCTGAAGTCTCTCGGGGTTGAAAACTTCCACGAGGGGGGAAACGAGTGGGATTACGAAACGTCCGCGGAGCTGATGATCGACGGCTCTATAGACGGGGCCGTGTATTTTGGAATTCCCCCGGTTAAGGCGGTTCAAGATATTAAAAAGGTCATGGGAAGCTCCCTCGTTATCCTGTCGGTCGACGATTCCGCCGTCTCGGAGTTAAGGGGGTCTTCCCCGATCTGGTTTTCGCACACGATTGCCGCAAACAAATACCCCAAACAAAAAGAGCCGGTGGTAACTGTGGCAAAACCTATCCTACTTGTGTCTACAAGATCGTTGAACAAGAAGACGGCGAAGGCTCTCTTGTCAGACCTCTTTGATGCAAAGAGCATGGAATATCTCAATTCAGTCAATCTTCCGATAGACGCTCAGATGAGCCAAAGATACAAGGTGATAGAGTACCACCCGGGAGCCGTGGAATTTTTTAAAAGCGGTGGTGATTGAATTCCACGGCCTGATTCCCTGCAAATGGCGATTACCTTGAAGATACGGGCCTGCCGGGGAAATTGTTAAGAGATGAGAAACGGCCTAATAGTGTAAAAATGGCCGATTTCAAGATGTTACGTTTCATATTCAAGTTTAGACAGACCTTGCATTTTTAAAAAACACTTACGAGTCTTTTGGGGAATAAAATGATAACGATCTCCCTTGAGGGGAACATAGAGACGAGGGGTTTTGAAGAGGGAAGGTACATAAAGGATATTCTGGAGAAAATCATCTGGGGAGACGCCCTCAAGCAGATAGACAACATGGACGGGCGGGCGCTTTCCAAGAAGATGGGCAGGGCCTACGGCGAATCGCTTAAAATGGAACTTAAAAGGATAAACGCCCTCTCGAGGGGGGCGGTCATCGAGCCGGAGGAGCTTTTCAAGATTTATTTGACGGAGCTGGGAGAGGTCTTCCGGTACGCCCCGCCAACCACGGCCCTTCTTATGGGCCTGTCCTATAAGAACTTCGAGGAAGGATTCCCGGCCCTTTGCGTCAACCTCGACGCGCCCTTTTACCTGCACCCCTTTATGACCTTCAAGAAGATATACGCCGATGACGAGTTCTCCCGACTCGAGGTCTCCCTCATCACGTCCCCGGGAGCGATCTTTGGTATCAACGACGGGGGGCTGTCCGTTGCCCTGGGTCTGAAGCCCTTCGAGGGGAACGGCAAAGGCTTTTTACCCCTGTCCGGAACCATTTCCGAGATATTGAGGAAATGCAAGAGCGTGGACACGGCAAAAGAATTGATCGGCAAAATCCCGAGGGGGGCTTCCGGCATGATGGCAATCGCCGACCCGAACGAAATAGCCGTCGTCGAGCTGACACCCGACTCTTTTTCCGTAAGGGGAGAAAGGGAGGGCTTCATCGTGTCGACGCAGCACTTCCTGTCGGAGCGCCTCATGAGCGTGGATCTGCCCCACCTCGAGGTTCACCCCGAGACTTCGCCCCCGGAGCTGTTTGAGAGGAGGATATACGACCTGAGCGAGAGGAGGTTCGAGGAGACCTGCGATGTAATAAAGAGCAAGATCAGGTGGAACGTAAGCGGAATAACCGACGCCATCTCATCCGGTAAGGACCTCCTTTATCTTACGGAGGGATACTACAAGACCTCCATTTCGGCGGCCATGATACCGGGGAGAAGGTGCATCTACCTCAAGGAATCGAGGAGGGAGCCCTTCATCCGCCACATCCTGTAAGATAATCAAGATTGACTTTTTTTGGATCGGCGGGGACGGCAAATTCAGCTTTTGAATGTGAAAGCCGCCTGCAGAAAAAGGGGGGCATATAAATATTGCCCCCCAAACATTTGACTTCCAAATTTTCAGGCCGGGAAAAAGAATCAAAGAGACGAATCTCAATCCTTCTCCTCTTCGAGCCTGTCCCTCAAGACCCTCTTCAGTACCTTCCCGGCGCCGCTGACGGGGATCTCGTCTATGAAATGGACCTCCCGAACGTGCTTGTACTGGGCGATCTTCTCGTTGACGAAGCCCATGATCTCTTCGGCCGCGGCCTTGGTATCCGGCTTTAGCTGGATGAAGGCCACCGGTATCTCGCCCCCCTTTTCGTCCTTTTTCCCCACAACGGCGCAGTGGGCAACCTTTGGATGCTCGAAGATTATCTCCTCGAGCTCCCTCGGGTAGACGTTGTGGCCTTTGTATATGACCATATCCTTCTTTCGGTCGGTGATGTAGAAATAACCGTCCTTGTCGCAGCAGCCGATGTCGCCGGAGTGGACCCAGCCGTCGATCAAGACCATCTTGGTCTCCTCCGGCTTGTTCCAGTAGCCTTTCATGACCTGGGGCCCCTTCATGCATATCTCCCCCTCCTTTCCTGGCCCGAGGGGCTCGCCCGTCGTCAGGTCGATCACCTTGGCGTAGGTGTCAAAGACAGGGATGCCGACGGAGCCGGGCTTCAGCGCCTTTCTCGAGGGAGGATTTGCCATCCCCAACATCGTCACCTCGGTCATGCCGTAGGCCTCGCTGACGATTCCTGAGAAGGCCTTGAGCATCTGGTCGAGAACGGGGACGGGCAGCGGCGCCGCTCCGGAGACCGCGAGCTTGATGTTTGACATATCCACCTTTTTAAACTCCGGGTGCTGCACCAGCGGGATGTAGAGCTGGGGCGCTCCGCCCATCATATCCGCCTTGTACTTCTCCACAGCTCTGATATATTCGTAGGGATCGAACCGTGGAAATACGATCAGCGTGTGCGAGCCGTATATGAGGTTGTTCAGGTAGCCTATGGTCCCCATGGCGTGGAACCAGGGGACCACTACCAAAACCGTCAGACCCATCTTCAGCGGCTGATCATCGTTTTTAGTTATTTCCTTCTCGACAAGGGAGAGGTCGATATCCAGGATGCCGTCCTTGTACGTGACGTTGCCGCCGGAGAACCAGTGGGTCGTGTGCGCCACGTTGGCGATCACGTTCAGGTGCGTTATCATAACCCCCTTGCTCAACCCCGTCGTCCCGCCGGTGTACGAGAGGTGTGCGATATCCTCTCTCGGATTTACCTCGACGTTTACCGGGTCGGTGCCCCCCTCCTCGAGGAGGAGCTGAAAGTCCTCCCCCGTCTGGACGGGGAATTTTTTAAGCGTCTTTACCGGCGCGGTCACGGGCGGGTAGGTGTCCGCCAGAGATACAACTATCAGGGTTTTTACCTTAGTCTTCTTGTAGACATTCAGTACGGGAGCCATTATCAGATCGAGGGTGATGAAGGTCTCGCAGCCGCAGTCGTTCATCTGGTATTCCAGCTCCCTCTCTCCCCCCAGCGGCGAGAAGGGGACGAAGATGGCCCCCAGCTTCAAAACCGCATAGTAGGCAATGGCGAACTGAGGGCAGTTCGGAAGGTGGATACCCACTCTATCTCCCTTCTTCACGCCCCTGGCCTTCAGCGCATGGGCGAACTTGTGGGAGAGGGTCAGAAGCTCCTGATAGGTAAGCTCCATCCCCGCAAATCGGATTGCCACCCTGTCCGGATGTTTCGTCGCGGTGGAGTTAAGAATCTGATACACGGGGATTTCGGGGTAATAAAGGGATTTCGGCCTCCCCTTTGGCCAAGCCTTATAATTTTTTTCATCTGCCATAACGATTCCTCCATAAATTATGAATTTTGGTTATAAGTAGATATATACATGTTTAGAAAATCGAGGCTGAAATCCTTTAAAACCGATTGCTCCAAATCTTAAAACAATGTTTAGTATTCTACCCTTATTTTACCTTCCATACAACAACTTATTTTCAACCCGTCCGATTGTTGCGATCACTGCGGTTTATCGCATATACGAGTAAAAAGGCAAAAAAACCTTTCAATTTTGTATACAGGCAAAAAATAGGAGGGAAGCGGAACCGCAAATTTTTCGGTTAAAGGCTCAAGGGGACGTCACCATCTGCAATCGAAACCCTTAATGCAATTCTCCGGGGATTCTCATGCATCAGAGACGCAGCGGGGGAAACGGCCTTTGCTTAAAATCAAAGTGCCATTCCCCCCCGCCGAAAGCGACAGACACGGCTTAAGGACAGAAATCCCCAAAGAGCACTATTTTTTGGGGAGGGCCTTAAACTTCTCGTCCCAGTCTATCCTCCCCGTCATCTGCATCAGGATAGCAAGGGTGATGATGGAGGTGATCGTTATGATTAGGCCCGTGTATCCCTTGAAGAAGAAGCTGTACGAAAAGAGGACCAGATAAACGATCTGTGATATGCCCGCCTCCACGAGCGCAAACCTGGCCCCCACCACAAGCCTCAAGTAGCTCACCACCAGAAGCACCGACACCGCCGCCGAGATAATGAACGAGAGGTTGACATCGAGATGATCGACGAGGTATGCGAAGAGGAGGTGAAAGGCAAAAAAGGCGGATGCCAGGAAGAAGAAGTTCATCGGGTGAATCCGTATATCCCTCAGCGTGGTTATGATAAATATGATGAAGAAGAAAAAGAAGAGGGACACCGGCGCGAAGAAGGTTATCTTTGCCGCCAGCGGTCCCGGGTTCAGCTTCGTCGGCATCTCGACGGCGATCATCTTCCCTGAGATCTTCTTCTCGTAATCCCAGGTCAGCTTCTTCCCGGAATCCGTGTCCTCCATCGAGGTTGGGGAGATGGAGCCTTCCGGAAAATCGACGGCCTTGAAGTCGGTATTTACCGTCATAGAAAAATCGACCACCTCCACAATATCTTCGTCGCCGAACTTGTAGGCCCACTCCGTTTTGCCACGGGACAGATAGACCGCCCTGAACGTCAGCTCCTCGTTGGGTCCAAGGCTTACGGTCTTCCCCACACCCTCCTTTCCCCAATCAAGCTTTTCAACCTCCTTGCCGTCGATGTAAAAATGAAAGTCGTCGTACTCGTTGTTTGAGGATGGAAACCTGAACAGGATATTGAGATCGACCTTGTTGTCGGTGCTGTTTTTTGTCTTATAGGTGCCGTCAAAGCCGACCGCGTAGGTGCTGTACCACAGAAGCCCCTTCCTCCTGTAGTCGAGGGAGAGGTCCACATCTATGTCGCTCCTCTCGATCGGGAGATTCCCCGACACGGTCCTAAAGGTCTTAACCTTCCTCTTCAGCTTTTCATCGTAACTGGACGTGTCGACCTTGTAGGAATAGCCGAAGAGGGGCGCGACCTGGTGCTGGGCGGGGCCGTAGAGGCTGTCCACCTCGTACCCGAGCCTCTCGTCGACCTCGCTGCTCCTGACCTCGAGGGTCGCCCCTAGGATCATCCACGCAATGGATGTGCAGATAAAAATAAATACGAGCGCCGCGATCTTCTTAACCATGATTATCCCCTTTTAATCCGCTTCTAAAACAATTTTCCTTTCCCTTTCCGACAAAAAGGGGAAAACATGGTTCCAAAAATATCTTAATATCTAAACGAACTTGCCCCTGGCGGAGATCTCCCATACCCCTTCGAGAATATCGTCTTTCACCACGTAGAACCTGTCGTGGAGGTTAATTGTGGTGCAGCCGTGTGTCGGGACAAGCTCGACCTTCTGGCCGATCTTGAGCTTCGAGGCGCCCTCGAAGGTCATGTGGCCGTGCTCCTCCGAAAGGGAGGAGACAGAAGCCCCCTCGATCCCGACAACATGGGGCTGGCCGAACTCGGAGCTTACCGACTTCATCCCGCAGTCGAGGATAACGTGATCCCCGTGGATCGAGATTACCGAGGTCAGGATGGTCAGCGCCTGCCCGAAGCCGAGGTTCAGGTAGCCGTATGTGACGTCCATCGTAAGGTACGACCCGGCCTGAACCTCGGTCACCCCCTTGACCTTCGATGCGATGTCGTAGGTGCCGGTCCCCCCTCCGCTGACGATGGGGACCTCAAAGCCCTCCTTTTCGAGGCCGTTCTTATAATCCACGAGGGCCTCCATGCACCCGGTCCCGAGCCTTACCCTCTCCTCCTTCTCGAACGTGAAGATTATGTGCCCCTCGTAGCCCATGATGCCGGCGAGCTCGAGGTTTTTCATCCCCTCTATCTCCTTTGCCAGCCCGACGGCCTCTTCAAAGCTCCTGACGCCGCATCTCCCCATCCCCACGTCCACCTCGATGATGACCTTCAAGATTTTGTCTCTGTTTTTGGCGCCATCGTTGAGCTCGGCCGCGTTGGCTTTATCTTCCACCGCCACTTTCACGTCGGCGAGGTGAAGGAGATCCAATAGCCTCATGATCTTCGAGGCGCCCACCACCTGATTGGCAATCAATATATCGCCTATCCCGGCCTTTGCCATCACCTCCGCCTCGCCCACCTTGGCGCACGTAATACCGATCGCCCCGGCGTTTACCTGTTTTATCGCCATCACCGGGCACTTGTGGGTCTTTATGTGGGGCCTGATGTCCGAGTCCACGCCCCTAAAATAGTCGGCCATCTTTCTGAGGTTGCCCTCGAATTTCTCAAGGTCGATTATCAATGCGGGAGTATCTATATATTCCTTTTTCGTCTTGACTCTCATGTATTCCTCCTATTATCTGGAAACCGCCCGAATTTTTTGAGGGTACATCCCCCACTCGCCCCCCTCACCAATGCCTGCTTTTTCCGTCACGGTTTGAAATATCGATTGCAATGCCCATAATCATGTTTACAATTTTGAAAGTCAAGTATATATTATGTGCTTTTTTCAATTTCTTCCTTGATTTTTGAAACCTATTAATTATATTATCATCTCATTTATAGAAAGATGAACACTAAATCTGGAGGTGACCATAATGGCATCAAATAACGTGTTGGAGATAAATGACGACAGTTTTGACAGCGAGGTCTTGAAATCGGACAAGCTCACACTGGTGGATTTTTGGGCTCCTTGGTGCGGACCCTGCAAGATAATAGGACCTATAATCGATGAGCTGGCCGCGGAATACGAGGGGAAGGTAAAGTTCGCAAAGCTCAACGTGGACGACAACCCGAGCACGGCTTCCAATTACGGCGTCAGGGGAATCCCAACGATGATTCTCTTCAAGGACGGAGAGCCAAAAGACCAGATCGTCGGGGCGGTCCCGAAGAACCATCTGGAAAAGGCGATCAACGATTCTCTTTAAGAACAGACACCGCCGTCGTTAAGATTGGAAAAGGTTTTTTGGCAGACGGGACAATTGAATTTGGGATTTGGTTGGTTGGTTAGATATTACGCCAATATTAGTGGAGAGCGGGTCGAAGAAAAGCTGGGAGTGAGCGGACAGAAAGCGGGAAGTGGGCGGTTGGACAGCGGGAAGTGGGTCGATAGACATTAGACAATTAGAGGACCTTGAGATAATGGAGTGATTCTGAGTTCGATTTAACTCCCCATTTTGAGCGACCGCTGATTTTAAAAAACTATCGTTTTAACGACACGGACAAGGCAACTTGCCCGTGTTTTTATTTGAACAGATATTAGAGATCACATACCAACCCTGATTTTATATGCCACATATCTACATATCTCGGCCGTAACCGACACGGTCATATATAAAGAAGCCTCACGCCATTACACCTTTCAGTGTATCAAATGCGCTAATCAAAAAAGTCGGGGGCCGTCCCAATACAGACAAGGTTAGGAGAGCAACCGACACCTAAACGTCGTTACAAATCCGGTCTTCTTCCAACAACAAAACTTAACCGCCCCTGATCTTCTCGATGATCGATGTGGTGGAACTCCCCGGGGAGAGCTTCGCCCTGACCACCCTTCCGCCCCAGGACTCCACCTCCTTTCCCCCTATTATCTCCCCCGCCTGCCAGTCTTCCCCCTTTACCAGCACATCGGGCTTGAGCTTCAATATCAGGGAGAGCGGATCCGATTCGTCAAAGATCACCACGTAGTCGACCGACCGGAGGGAGGCGATGATCTCGGCCCTGCTCTCTTCATCCTGCACGGGGCGGCCTTGACCTTTAAGCCCCCTCACCGAGCTGTCTGAATTTACGCCGACCACAAGGACATCCCCCTCCCCCTTTGCAACGGCCAGATACCTGACGTGCCCCACGTGGAGGATATCGAAACAGCCGTTGGTAAAAACGACCGTCTTTCCCTCCGCCTTGAGGCCCCTTATGACCCCGGCCAGCTCATCACTTTTGTAGATCTTATCTCTCGACATTTTTTAAGTCCGCTACCTCGGAATAAGCCCCTTTAGGGGGAATTTGTAAATTCTCTCGAATATGTTAAGCGTCCCCTCCCCCAGCGCCTTTAGGGTCATAGAACTTACCTGAGGGTCTTCAAAGGAGCCGGTTACCTTGAAATATGTCGTGAAGAGGTTCCCGCTGTCGCCGGTCAGGACATATCCAACGACGGGTATCTTGTTTACAATGAGATCTATCGTCTCGAGCATCTGAAAGCCCAGAACCATGTCGATCTCCTCTTTGACCATATCGACGCTCCCGACGCCGGTGACCTTTATCACCCTGCTGTCCATAAACAGGTTCTTCGTAGTCGCCACACCGTCTTCGATGACAAAATCGGCCGTTATCTTTTCAAAGGGGACGCCCTCCGTTGTGATCTTCGGGAACTTCAAGCTCAAGTAGTTCGATATCTTCATAATCGAGATGATCTTCGACAGGACGCTCAGTTTTTTTATATTTCCGTTATATATCTCAATCCTGGCGTCTCCGTCAAACGTTTCGAGGATACGTCCCGGTTTTCCCGGTTCGGACTTCAAGGAGAGCATGAAATTCAGCTTTCCCGCCAGGTCTTTCAGGATCATCGTGTCCGAAGAAAATGAGGCGAGATCGGTCCCCTCCCCCGTAAGGTTGAGGTAAAACAGTCCCTCGTCTTCCTCCGAGTCGGTGTATATATACCCCCAGCTTCCGTAGCAGCTTCCGCCATAGAGGGTAAAACCCATATCCTTCAAGAGGAGATACCCATCCTCGAAGAAGAGGTTTGTCGAAAAATCCCTGATAAAGAGGGAACTATCCCCCGTTCCGAAAAATTCAACGAGGTCTACGTAGGGGGCCTCGATCGACATGCTGAGCCTCGGATTTTCAAAGTTCGTCAACATGCCCTTTCCCCTCAGCTTTGATTCGGGAAAATCAAGCTCCACCGGCGGGATGTCCATATGATCGCCCTCGAAGATCAGGGATGTATTTAAGGGCACAAAGGTTGCGTTTACGAAAGGCACCTTCATAGACCAGTCCACCAATTCCACCTCACCGAATATAACCGGGGGGTCGGAAATTTCGGCTATCGGCCCATCTATCTTCATCCAGCCCCTCGCCCGCCCGACCCCCTCTGTTTGGGATAGGAACGGGAGGATATCCAGGAATTTAGACGCCAGGATGTCCTTGACGTCCTCAAACGCCATGTCCTCCACCTTTACGTAGAAGTCCCTCATATAGGGAACCGTGAACGAATCCACGATCTTCCAGTGAAATTCGGATATCTTTCCAGCAGGAGACTTAAAGGCGACGTTTTTTACATTAACCACATCGCCGTTAATCGACACATCGGCGGAGCATCCCCTGACCACGATCTCCTCGAAGTTCAAGACGGTGTCTTTGATCTTCGACTTTATCTTAAAAACCGTATCCTTATCGCCTATCTTCAGGGGATTTCCCTTCAATCTGACATCGGCATCCACCTCCCCCGACACTATAAGCTCCTCCAGCTCCTCCCTCAGCTGATCCTCCATAAGGTGAAGGGGCAGAAGCGACAGGTCCCGCTTTAGATCAAAATCGGTAACCTTCGACCTCAGGTCGACAGTGGGCGGGGCCTCCTTCCCCTTCGGCCTCCGCTTGATAGAAAGGTTCAGGGAGGTATCCATGGAGCCCCTCGATATATCGAGGTCTTTTAACAAAACATTTTCCGGATTGGATACAACCTCTCCCGTCAGGGCCATATGGTCGAGATTCAGACCTTCCGGATAGAGAGGAATCCCCGAAAGGCGCAGACCCTCACCCTTTACCCCCCCGTTCATTCCCCAGTTCTTGCCGTCCTTATAGAATATGTCTATCTCGCCGTCGACAATCCCCCTGACGGAGGCGTTATACTGACCTTCGAAGATGAGATCCAGAAAATCGAGGCGCACATCTCTTATCCAGACCTTGGAAACGAGTCCCTTCTTTCCGTTATACTCCCCGATCGATTTGATCCTCCCTTCGAAATCGCCCCCTGGCGGTGAAAAAGATATTGTGTATTCGGTTTTCCCCTTTCCGAAATTGCCCATCAACCTCAAGTAGAAGAGGATGAACGTGTAGTCCTTGTCCTCGGTCGGCCTCTTGTCCTTGATCTCGACCACCGCGTGGGTGATCAAGACCTCTTTCAGGCTCGTTTCCCCCGTTATCTCGGAAACGGAGGTGTCGAGATAAGATAGGGCTTTATTTTCGATATCCTCATCGCTCTCGATCGTAATTGATATTTTCGGCGAAATGACCCTTACCTTTTTGGGCATGACCTCGCCGGAAAGGAGCTTCAGGAACCTTATCCCGAAGATAACCTCTTCGGCGTCAATCGAGGGCCCGTTGCCTTTGCCGGCGAACGAGAAGCTTCTTCCCCTGACGCCGAAATAGGGAAACAGGGAAAAGTCGATCTCTCCGAGGGAGACATCGTCCCCCAGAACCGCCTTCAAGCTCTTTATTATCTCCGGCCTGTATTTTTCAAGGTCAATGGAAGTTACGGCTATTATCAGAAGCTGGAGAAATATCAGGAAGATAAGGACGAAGGCCTCAATCCCTATTCTCACCTTTTTACTAATTACGGGCATTGTTTTTCAAAGCATTTATATTCTATTAATTCCTGAGGGTTCCCCTCATCTTTTTTAAGATCGCCTCTGTCGTGCTTTGGTTCTTTTCGGCGGCGTCGACCGTCAACATCCCCATCACGCGATAGAACTCCATGAGGTGAGGGACCTTTACCCTTATTGTCTCGATATGATCCGAGATTGTCTCGCAGTCGCCCCTGGCGATGGGGCCGGTGAGGGCCTTGGGCGTTCCCAGTTTCTTGATGTTGTTCAGCGTCCCCTCGATCAAGGGCATGAGGGCGTTTATGGCGTCTTTCTCTCTCATTCCGATAGCCGCGTACATCTGGACGGCCGCCCACACCAAAGAGACGAGGTAGTTCGATGCAACCACCGCCCCGGCGTGATAGAGGGGTTTCTCCTCCTTTGGGATGATTAGCTCGATACCGTCGAGGAGTTTGATTATCTCCTTAAGCGGAGGCATGGCATCTTTGTCCCCCTCCAAGCAGAAGATCGAGCCGGGGATGTTCTTTGCCGCCTGAGAGAAATCGGCAAAGCTCTGCAGGGGATGCATGGACGCGAGCAGCGCCCCCGACGTCCTCGCCGCTGCGAGGACGTCCGAGGTCAAGGAGCCGCTCATGTGCAGGACGATTTGCCCCGGCCTCAGACACCCTCCCTCCGCCATCTCCTTGGCGGCGTCGCCGATCGCCCTGTCCGGGGTAGTGATAAAGATGATGTCCGCGCCGTGAAAGCTTTCGACGACAGACCTGTCATTTCCGTCGACGGGATTGTCTATCGTTTTGACGCCCCCCATCTCCACCGAGGCTTTTTCAAGCTTATCCTTATTTGTGCTCGATATAAAGGCTATCTCGTAGCCGTGCTCCTTCAAAAGGACGCCTATCGCCGTTCCGACCTTACCGACGCCAACGATTCCGATCTTACGTTTTACACCTTTACCTTTGTCGGCCATCATAAGCCCCCCCAAATAAAGCTATATAAGAAACTTATTAACCTCGGATTCAAGCTCCATTTCGAGTTTACCATTGTCCACCGCAAATGAGTTTTCCATCTCCGCCCTCAGCACCAGATCGCGATAGCCGTCGCTTTTAAAGTAATCTTCAATTTCCCTTGATATCGGCAATATCTGTTCCCCCGGTGACCAATCAACATACTCACCGGTTACCTCGTTTATCACGCAATTCAAAAGCACGGCCGTTGAGGCCGTGGCGAGGGGAATATCTTTAAGGTCCCTCATCATTGCGCGGAGCTTTCCTTCCATTTCGGGATCGTAAAAGAAGAACTTTGGACTGTACATGAGCGCCCCGTGAAAGTATTCGGGGACATCGACAACACCCTCGTATCCGAGCCTTTCGCAGATACATACCAAGACCCTCTCTAGATCCATCAGTATACCGAGCCCCGGAAACTTCTGGCCCGGGAGTCTCGGCCTATTTTTTTCAAATTTCGCATTAGGATTCTGTAGACTCAACCACTCGATCATAAGCATTCTTACGTTTCTAAAGCTGAAGTCCTCTATAAAGGTCTTCTTCGGCTCGAATATCCCCTCTTTTACGACAAGCTCCATAAGGAGAACGTCCTTACCGTCCCATTCCGAATATAGCCTCAACCTGTGGTCGAACGAGTTCTCCCCGCTGATCTTCATTTTGATATTTGAAAAACCGCACTCGGAAATCTTGTCATTAATTTCCATTTCGCAAAAAAGGTCCAAAAGCTCCTCCGAAGAGTAGAGATTCAGAAAGAGTCCCCCCCTCTTTTTGTAGATGAGCTCATCGACCGCGCCGCCGAAGTCCAATTCAAGAAAATCAACTGCGGGGCGCTGCGGCCTGACGTACATCAGGTTTTTCAGACGGTTGATTTTATCCTGAAGAGTCACGGATTTGACACCAAATTATTGATTTAATGATATTACTTTACTCCTTCCACGTCAAGGCAAAGGGAGGTTAAGGAACTCACTTTTCAATAAAAAAAGGGGCCTTTTTTAGGCCCCTGACAAGATTATTCACTCAATGTTCTATAGACTATTATCGGTTTTTCACATGAACAACCTTTCATAGATAAAGGGGTAAATCGGGCTGTGACCGGCCGATTATGCCTCGAGGATTGGGAGAACTCGTCATAAACAAACTGACCGACAACTCCACGAATCCCCAAATTCCGTTCCTGACAAACGATCCACCCCTGTCTTTCCCGGACACCCGTCCACCCCCTCCTTATCTATCAACTTCCCCACCCCAATTTTGCCGTTTCATCCCCCGACCGTCTCCCCATCTCCCTCTTTTCTCCCCATCTCCCTCTTTTCCCCCCGTCTCTCTCTTTTCTCCCCATCTTCCCTTTTTCTCCCCCTCTTCTCCTCCTCCCCCCCTTACCCCCGTTTTCCTCTCTTCCCCCTCTTCTCCCCCTTTTCCTACCCCCCCCGCGTTAAACGAGCTTGGAGAGATCTTCTACAGCCCTTTTCATGTCGAGGAATATAATCCCGAGCTTGGCGTCTTTTCTGACGAGTGTTGTGAGAACGGCATCCTCGCCTGCGTTCATGAGCAGCACATATCCGTTCACTCCCCTGATGAAGACTTGATCGAGCTTACCCCTGTTGAGCTCCTGGGCTGTCCTTTCACCGAGGGACAGCATGGCCGCCGACATTGCGGCTACCCTGTCTTCTTCGACATCCTGGGGAAGTGCCGAAGCCATAATAAGGCCGTCCACGCTGACGATAGCGGATGCCTCTATATCCGGGGTACCGGCTTCCAAGTCCTTCAGAATATTTGTCATGCTTTCAGTTCTGCTGGCCATTTAGACCTCCTTTGATATTTCTATTTTTTTTGTATGTTCCCTTAAAATTTCAGGGTAGTTATTAATCCTTTGCCTAGCTTTTCGCCTTGGCTTCTCTCTCTTCGAGTTTTCTCAAGTTGAATTTGACCATCTCGTTTTCCGGTTGGAGTTTCAGGGCCTGATCCCACTCCTTTTTGGCTTTCTTCAGATCATTTTCCTTGAGATATATAAAACCCATATCGAGATGTTCAAAGAATTCAGAGAGGTCTTCTTCTTTCTCATCCACTTTTACGGCGATCTTTTTCCCTTCGACCGGTTTCGATGCCTCATCCGCTATTCTCAGACCCTCCATGACGAGAAACTGCCAGTCCTTTTCGATGGTGCTTTTCTTCGGGGTGTCCGCCCGTGTGGATGCAAATGTGCCCTCCGGCCAGCTAAGGATTTGATAGAACGCATCCTCCCCTGTGGCATTGCCGGTTTCGGCGTGTACTATCTTGCCTTCTTTAAAGAAGATTTTCCCCTCTCTCGCCCCGCTCTTGATTGAGAGGGAAGAGCTTGACTTCCCGAGGCATTTCATCTGGATGACGTCCGTGAGTAGGAGGTCTGAAAGCTGTCCCTCGAATCCCTTCCTCTCCTCCTTCAGGGTGTCTATTATGATTTTTCTGATCTCTTTTATCTCGAAGGGTTTCTCGATGTAGTAGAGCGATCCCCTCATATTTGCTTCTCTCTGAACGCTTGGAGATCCGTAGGCGGTAATAATTATGACCTTAACGTCCGGGTATTCCTTCCTTATCTTACTTAGCAGGTCGAGCCCGGAGATTCCCGGCATTCTGATGTCCGTGATGACGAGCTTAATATTTTTTTGGGCTTCCAGTACCTTCAGGGCGTCTTCGGCGCTATTTGCAACGATTACATCGAATTTGTCCTTATCCTTTGAGAGGCTTTTGGACATGCTCCAAGTAAGGGTTTCCTCGTCATCAACTATCAAGACTTTGTCAAGATCGGCCATACTATAATCTCCTAATCTTTCAATTCTTCAATGCACTGTCATATAAGAGCAATTATTGTGCCAAAGTGGTTGTGGGTGGGAATTTTGCGGCAATTTTCCGGCGGGAATTATATCAATAATTACAGGGCTTTAGAGAGTGTTTTCGGCAGGATATTTTTTATAGAGGCGATTTTCTTGAATGGATTTCGCCGGTGACCGGAAATCGGACAATCGGGGCGTCCTAAATTCGGACACTAATCTAACTCGTATTTTCTGAGCTTTTCAAAGAGGGTCGATCGGGATATCCCCAGGATCTTGGCGGCCTCGGATTTGTTCCCCGATGTATGATAGAGCACCTTCTTTATATAGTCCCGCTCCACCTCGGAGATCTTCTTCAAATCCACGCCCATCTGCGCCTCCCCGCCGCTGACCAGCTCCATGGGAAGGTTTTCAACGTCAAGCTCGTCGGAATGAGAGAGGATAACGGCGCGCTCTATAACGTTCTTGAGCTCCCGGACGTTCCCGGGCCAATTGTAGTTCATGAGGATGTCTTGGGCCTCTCTGGAAACGGATAGGATGTTTTTCCTCAGCTCCTTATTCGCCATGGAGAGGAAGAGGTCTATAAGTTCGGGGATATCCTCCGCCCTGTCCCTTAAGGGCGGCACCTCGATGACCATTACCTTAAGGCGATAATAGAGGTCATCACGAAACCTGCCCTGCGAGACCAGCAGGGAGAGGTCCTGGTTTGTCGCGGTGATAACCCTGACATCCACCTTTATCTCTTTAACGCCTCCTATCGGATTGAACGACTGGGTCTCCAAGAATCTGAGGAGCTTCGGCTGGAGGGATAGCTGCATCTCACCTACCTCATCCAAAAAGAGGGTGCCGCCGTGGGCGAGCTCGAAGAGACCCTTCTTGTTCTCCTTTGCATCGGTAAATGCGCCCTTCTTATAGCCGAAGAACTCCGACTCCAGAAGGTTTTCGGGGATTGCGCTGACGTTTATCTTGACCAGCGGGGCGTCCTTTCTGTCCGACGCCCTGTGGATGGCCGCGGCCACCAGCTCCTTTCCGGTTCCGCTCTCTCCTACAACGAGGACCGGGGTCCTGGGGGTCTCCGCAACCACGTCGATAAGCTCCTTGAGCGCCCTCATCTTCGGACTTCTGCCTACAATCTCCGTGTGTTCGGCCCCCCTCGCCCTTCTTAAGGTAGTAAGCTCGCTCTTTAGCTTTGAATCCTCCAGCGCCCTATGAACGATGAACTTGAGCTCGTCCAGCTCGAAGGGCTTCTGTATATAATCGGTGGCCCCTTTCTTCATGGCGTTGACCGCCACCGTCACATCCGAATAGGCGGTCATAACGAGTATCGGTATGTCCGGCTCGAACTCCTTGATTACCTTCAGCAGATCAAGTCCGTCCGTATCGGGCAGTCTTATATCCAGAAGCACGAGATGAACGACCGAGTCTTCGATCAGCATTTTCGCCTCGGCCCCGGTCGCGGCCGAAATCGCACTGAATCCCTCTCCATTGAGGACCTTCTTGAGGGAATCGGACATCAACTGGTCGTCTTCAACAATCAAAACAATTGGTTTCATTTTTTAAGCCATAGCGGGAAGGGTGATAACGAATTTTGCGCCCTCTCCCTTCTTGCTGTGGACAACGATGTTGCCCCCGTGCTTTGTAACGATTCGATATGTTATGGAAAGGCCGAGACCGACCCCCCTCGCCCTGGTTGTAAAAAACGGATCGAAGATTTTGTTTATATGCTCCTCGTCTATCCCGATGCCTGTATCCTCCAGGATGATCTCCAAAAACTCCTCTTTCTTCTCCTTTTTGTTTTTTACCGAGATAACGATCTTTCTCTCCTTGGATTCTTCCATGAAGATAATTGCGTTTAAGAAAAGATTTAGAAATACCTGCTGGAGCTGGGAGAAATCCGCATATACGGAAAAGGGATTATCATCGTATTTTTCCACCACCTTGATTTTGTTATTGTTAATGTCTTTGTTTAAGAGGAGAAGGACCTCCCTGATAACCTCCCTTATGTCACAGTTGGTAAGCTCGGGCCTTTTGGGTCTTGCAAAGGAGAAGAATGTCCTGAGCATCAAGTCCAGGCGGTCTATCTCCTTTACTATCCTGCTCAAGAACTCCCTCTTCGGATCGGACTCGTCGATCTCCTCCTCCATCGCCTGGGCGGTGGTCTTTATGGCGGCAAGGGGATTTCTGATCTCATGGGCTATACCGGACGAAATCTCCCCCAGCGAGGAGAGCCTGTCCATTCTCAGAATCTCCTCCTGCATCCTGTGGATTTCCGTCAAGTCCTTGAATGTAATGATATGACCCCCCAAACCTCCCGCATCATCGGAGAGGGCGGCCGTGCTGAAGCCGATGGAGATTTCTTCGCCATTTTCTTTTTTGGCATTCGTCTCCTTGCCCACACTCACCTCCCCCGCCCTGAACTTGGACGAGACGATATAGTTATAGTCATCGGGACTGAAGATCTCCTTCAAATCCATCCCGATAACCTTCTCCTTCCTGTAACCCAAAATATCCTCCGCCGACTTGTTGAAGTATGTGATCTTACCTTTTTTGTCGATGGAGATAAGGCCGTCCTGAACGACCTCGACCATGCTCTCGGTAAATTCCCTAAGGGTTTCCAGCTCTTCAGTAACTTTCTTCATAAAATAAGACCTTTTTTAAATTAAGCCCCGTCTTGATTGAAAATCACGATTTCAAACAGCTTGCAAGAAATCAAAGAGTCCTCTCTTTTTGTATAATATCAAATAGAAATATCAATTGTCAAACGTCAATTGCCGGCCAAATCACCAGTTAAATTTATATTTAAATTGCCGCCTAAAAACATTGATTTTTTCCGCCGTTAGTGATATTTATTAGAGGTGGAGAGATCTTACCCCCACATATCAAATATTTGAGGAGTGTAGCGATGACAAAGACCGGTATAGTTACGGACCCTATTTACATCGAGCACGATACAGGGAGATTCCACCCCGAAAGCTCGGAAAGGCTCGTGGTACTTTACAAGATGCTCGAAGACGAGGACATTGCCGGAAAGTTCGTCCAGATCACTCCCAGAAAGGCCTCCCGGGAAGAGATCGGGCTGATACACAAGCCCTCGTATTTCGACAAGGTCGCCGCCACAGCGGGCCTTTCCCACTCCTCTCTTGACCCGGACACCCAGACCTCGGAGAAGTCGTTCGACGCGGCCCTCTTCGCCGCCGGCGGCCTCCTCCTGGGTATAGACGATATGTACGATGGGAAGCTCGACAACGTCCTGGCCCTGGTGCGCCCGCCGGGACACCACGCCGAGGCGGACCGGGGGATGGGCTTTTGCCTCTTCAACAACGCCGCCATCGCGGCGCTCTACGCGATAAAAAAATATTCCCTAAAAAGGGTCCTGATCTGCGACTGGGACCTCCACCACGGAAACGGCACCCAGCACTCCTTCTGGGAAGACGACCGCGTCCTCTACTTCTCCACCCACCAGTTCCCATACTATCCCGGGACCGGAAGCCTCAGGGAGGTGGGAGGCGGAAAGGGAGAGGGATTTACCGTCAACGTTCCTCTGAACATAGGAAACGGCGACGCCGAATACTACAAGATATTCAAAAAGGTCTTGGAGCCGATAGCCGAGGAATACAAGCCTGAGCTCGTGATCGTTTCGGCCGGCTTCGACATATATTTCAAAGACCCGCTGGGAGGGATGCAGGTAACGCCCCAGGGCTTTGCGGCCCTAGCCCAGGTCCTCATGTCGATTGCCGAGAAAAGCGCCGGCGGAAAGCTCCTGATAACGCTGGAGGGGGGATACCATCTCGGGGGGCTAAGAGATGGCGTAAAGAGCGTAATAAAAGAGCTGATGGGAAAGGATTCGACCGATCCCGATATAACCAAAAAGGATATCGACGACGCCTTCGGGAGGATCTCAAACGAGATAATTGCAGCCGTGGTATCGGTTCAAAAAAACTACTGGAACTGCTTCTGATCATCAGGGCCACAGGGTACTTCTCGTTGTCTTTAAAACAGGGGGGATCAATTCTCTTTACAATCACCCTTTATGGGGAGGTAGTCTCACGGGGAAAGTCGGATTAATGTGCCCTCTTGATGTTTAATATCAACATGTCGCCCATATCGCCACATCGCTATATAGACATATCACAATACAGATATGCAGATATAGTAATCAAGCCGACTTACCTCGACTTACCATATATATGCTCCCAATTAGTAAACTAAAGCATCGAAAAACCGATGCTTAATAAAACAACAGATCAAATGATGTAACCGTAATTTAATGAACGTCACGAAAAGATGGCAAGACTTTTTTCAGGCCCCTTCCAACCCTTCCTCGAAGACAATTTCGTAGAGCTGATCTCAAGAATAAAGGGGGAAGACCCGTTTGTCTCCATAACGATAATCACCCCCACGGGGACGCTCCTGAAAAGGCTGACGGCGCTTCTTACCGCACCAGCTCCCGAAAATGAGGGAAGGACCTGGATCAACCTCCACTTCTTCACCTTCTACACGCTCTCCGAGAGAATCCTTAAGGCTATGCGATTCGATTTATCGAGGCCGGCCGCCGGCGCGGTCCTTCGCCGCCTGATAAAAGAGATGCTGGTAAGTGCGGCCGAGGAGAATGAAATCGTAAAAAGCCTCAACACCTACGACAGCTACGCAGATCGCCTCTTGAGCCTCTTCTCCCAATTGACCTCCTACAAGGTCTCGGCGCTGAAAGGCGGGGGTGGGCCCGAGAACGCCGTCCTCTCCCTCTTCCATAGATACAACATGGAAAAAGTCCGGGCTGAAGAGGACGGCAATCCAATTTACACCAGGGAGGAGATAATCAGGATCGCCTCACAAAAGATCGGCGACGACAAAGACAATCCCCTCTTGAGAAATGCAATCCTCTACGGATTTTACGACCTTAATCCAATTCAGCGGGATATTGTTAGGACGCTGAGCGGGGTCGGCGACCTCCACATCTTCTCCCCCCTTACAGGGAAAGAGCCTTTCTCCGGATACGGAAGGCCGACCCTCGATTTCTTCCGCTCCCTGATGGATGAGAACGACGGCGAGATTACGGACGCCGTCCCCGACGACCGGGGAGCCCTTTTCGCCCTATCCAGCCGCCTCTTTTCGACGGAGGCGGACGGCGGGACAGACCCAGATGGGTCTATAAGGGTCGTCACCGCCTCCGGGGAATCGGGAGAGGCCCAGGCCGTCGCCTTACAGATCCTTCGGATCAGGGAGGAGTCTCCCGACCTTAAATGGAGGGATATAGGAGTCACCATGCGCGACCTCGCGGCTCAAAGGGAAAACCTTAAGGATGTCTTTGAGAAGTACTCTATCCCGGTCTGTTTCGACGGCGGGACCCCCCTCGAACCCTATCCGGAGGTCGCGACCTTCCTGAATCTCCTCTCCGTCTGTGCAACGAAGCTGAAGAGAAAGGAGATAACCACACTACTCTTCTCAGACTATTTCTCCTGGCCCGGGATTCCCAATGAGGAAGAGGAGTGGGTCAGGGACAACTCCCACCTCGCGGAAGCGATCGCCAGGGACGCCGGGGTCGTCTCCGGCGCAAACGAGTGGAAAAAGGCCTGGGAGGAGGGGGGGGCGCAAATCGCCGTCGAAGACTACAGCGATGAAGACGAGGCCTCCCTGATATTCAGGAGGGAGAGGCGCCTGGACATGGAGAAGTTCAAGCTTCTCACGAGAGAGGCGATAACGGGCCTGATCGACGACATAACGGACATTCCCGACCCATCGACCCCCGAAGAGCACTCGGGAAGATTTGCGGATATCCTCCTGAAATATATCATCCCGCGAGGGGACGACAAAGCCCCCTACGAGGCGGTCAAGGAAATAGTTTATTCGATGGAAAATATCGGCAAGAAACTCCCCGCCTCGAACGACAATATAACGCTAAACGATTTCATCTCCCTTCTGAAAAAGGAGATCGCCGATGGGAGGGTCGTCTCCAACAGGGATGTGGAGAGCGTCTTCGTCTCCTCGGTCATGGGAATCAGGGGGCTCTCGTTTACGACGCTGTTTCTCATGGGGCTGAACGAGGGGAAGTTTCCTAGAACGTTAAGGATCGACCCTCTCATATCGGAGCAGACGAGAAATAAACTGGGGTTGCCCATCGCAAGAAACCGTCTCGATGAGGAAAGGCTACTCTTCGCCCTGGCCGTAAGGTCGGCAGGGGAGAGACTTGTCCTATCCTACCAGCGAAGCGACGACTCTGGGAGAAAATCGATATACTCCGTTTTTTTGAGGGAGCTCCTCTCGTGGGCCGAGAGTGGGGGGAGAAAATGGCATGACATCTATGGGGAAAAGGAGGCCCTCCCGGGAGACTCGGCCGTTCACTACCCGAGACTCCTCCAAACGGAGGAAAAAAATTCAAAATACACCGAAAAGGACCTCCGGGTGTCGACCGCCCTCGGGAGCGGCTCTGCCGATATAGAAAAGGTCAGGGGGGTCGTCTTCGAATCGAGTTTTCTGAAGGACGGGCTTATATCCCTGGATGCCAGGTCGACGGAAAAGCCGTTTTCGACCTACGACGGCGTTATGGGAAAGTCGGACGGAATTCTCGAAAAGCTCCTCCCTATGAGCGCCGGTAAGCTTGAAACCTACGCCGAGTGTCCCTTCCGATTCTTCATGAAATACGTGATCGATGTGGACATAACCGAGGAGCCGGACGAGGAGGAGGACATCGAGGCGAAAGAGATCGGCACCATCTACCACAGGACGCTCGCCCGCCTATCTAAGGAGCTTAAAGAAAATCGGCTCCTCCCCCTTTCAAGGGAGAATCACTCCGAGGCGTCAAGGCGCCTTGGGGAGATAATCGAAGACTACGCAAAGAAGAAGCTGGCCGGCAGGATCCCGAGGCTCGTCGTCAGGGCGAGGAAAGAGCTTTTAGAGGAGACGCTCGGGGAGTTAATCGAGAGGGAGTTCAAAGAGAGGCCGGAGGGGGATAGATTCATCCCCGCACACTTCGAGGTCTCATTCGGCGAGAGACGTATCGAGGGGAAGGAGCCTACATACCCCCCCCTCGTGATCGAGATACACGGCAGGAAAATCCCCTTCACCGGCAGGATCGACAGGATAGACGTAGACGAGGGGGAGGGGGCCTTTCGGGTAATTGACTACAAAAAGAAACAGAGTAAACCAAAAGTGCTTTCAAGTCAGGTTGAGGAGGGAAGCCACTTTCAGATCCCCATCTATCTTTTGGCCGCTAAAGAGGTCATCTTATCAAACAAGTTTAATCCATACGAAGGGCTTTTGGTCTTTATTGAATACGAGGAGGGTAAAAAGACCGAGGATATACTGGGAGGAGATATTGAATTGATATTTAAAAGGATGAGGGAGAACGCTTTAAAAGTGATCGATTCCATCGAGGGGGGAATTTTTTACCCGGACGCCTCCGGCCCCTGCGACTACTGCTCCTACAAAGACATCTGCCGGTACATCACAAAGGGCATAAACAAAAAAAGGGTGGAGAGGACCGAAGGGGAAGGAAAGATTTGACGAGGGCGGGGCGCATTTCAAACTTGAAATATCGGACGGCCTGAAAAAAAGATATGGGAAGAAACGACATATCAACCACAATCAAGGCAATCAAGGGCAACATGGTGGTGACCGCCGGGGCGGGAACGGGAAAGACGACCTGCCTCGTTGAAAAGGTGATAACGCTTATCGGCGAGGCGTACATCCCGGTGGAGAAGATCCTCGCCATCACCTTCACAAAGGCGGCCGCCGCCGAGATGGTGGAGCGCCTGAGGGTCGAGATAGGGAAGAGGGCAAAGACCGAAATGGGCGAGGTATGGAAGATCGCCCTAAACGACCTCGAGCGGGCCCAGATAAGCACCATCCACTCGCTTTGCGCAAGGATATTGAGGGAAAATCCGATCGAGGCGGGGATAGACCCGGACTTTAAGGAGGAGGAGGAAACGATCAATATTCTCCTGACCGAGGAGATATGGGATGCGTGGGCCAAGGAGAACCTCTGGGGCGGGCACGAATACGACGACGACCTCGTGACGCTCATCAAGAGGTTCGGCACCGAGGGGATAAAGGCGATAGGGATGGAGCTCTCAAAGCGCCCCGACAGGATCGACGACTACCTGAGATACAGGGTCGACGGGGAGGCGGAGAGGAAGGAGTTTCAGAAGCTGCTTGCGAAAATAAGGGATGAACTGTCAGGATCCGATATTGAGGCCAAGGAGGAAGACCTCCTCTACCAGAAGTGTATAAAGACAACTGAGATACTCGCCAAAAACAGTCTTGAGGAGATGGCGGATTCATTAAATGGAGTGGATTCGAGAAGGGTCGTGGGCAGGGAAGAAAACTGGGCTTCAGCCGATACTTTCACTTCAGTAAAGGAGATGTTCTATCAACCGGGAGGTGTGATCGATACACTAAAGGAGCTGAAACCCTTCCTTAAACAGCTCGAGGACGACAAAATTGCCGAGACCGCCGTCCGCGTCATGTCAGGCTTCGTCCGCTTCATCAGGGAGGAGAGGATCGGGCGGGGCGTGCTCACCTTCTTCGACCTGATCTACGAGGCGAAGAGGCTCCTTCAAAAGAACCTCGAGGTCCGGAGGCGCTACCAGCGGGAGTTCGACTACATACTCGTGGACGAGTTCCAGGACACTGACCCGATACAGGGGGACATAATCCTCTTTCTGGCCGAAGACGGCGCAAAGGCCGAGAGGCCGGAGGACGTAAAAGTAGGGGGCGACAGGCTCTTCATCGTGGGCGACCCGAAGCAGTCGATCTTCAGGTTCCGCGAGGCGGAGATCGGGGTCTTCTATGATGTAGCCGATAAGATCAAAATTTCCGGTGGGGAAAAGCAGGAGCTCGCCAACAGCTACCGGAGCCAGAAGCACCTGGTCGAATTTCACAACGCACTATTTTCCAGCTATATAGGATATGAGGAAGAGAGATACGCCGTCGATTACGATCCCCTGACCCCAAGGATCGAGGACATCCCCAACATCGACGGGGAATCCGCCGTCGATATCGTCATCTCTAATTCAACCGGCGGAGGCCTTGCGGATGAGGTCAGGGAAGAAGAGGCGGAATATATCGCGACCCGCATCCTTGACATGGTGGAGGGGCAGGCGGAGGGAAAGATCGTCAGGGATAAGGAGACTAAAGAGCCAAGGGCGGTCAAATACGGCGACATCGCGATACTCATACGAACCATGACGAGCGTCTCGATATACGAAGAGGCGCTGAAGAGGGAGAACATCCCCTATATCATAGTGGGCGGGAGGGGTTACTACCAGCGTCAGGAGATAAGCGACCTGATAAATATCCTCTCGGTCGTCCTTGATCCCACAGACAAGAGGGCGCTCGTGGGCGTCTTGAGGTCTTCCGTCTTCGGCATCGACGACGAGACCATATACCGGCTTGCGGAAGGGGACAAGCTGAACTACAGGGTTAAAGCGGGAGACGACCGTGTCGAGAAGGCCTACAAGGTCTTGAGACACCTCCACAGGATCAGGGGGGGCAGGACTCTCTCCGGCCTCTTAGACGAAGTCTTCGACAGGACGGAGATAATGGAGATAAATGGATTCGGAACCGGGGGAACGCAGAGGGTGGGAAACCTGACGAAGATAGGGAAAATCGCAATGGAGCTGGAATCGGCCGGCCCCGTCACCCTCACCTCCTTTATCCACCTCCTGAGGGAGTTCGTTGAGAGCGATCCCGACGAGGGGGAGGCAGTGATAACCGAGGAGGTGGAAGACTCCGTGAGGATCATGACGGTTCACAAGGCAAAGGGTCTCGAATTTCCGGTCGTCTTTCTCCCGAACCTCGGCAGTAAACTCAAGCTGGATCCGAGGGGCGGGATTTACGTCGATACTACCTCTAAGGGTACAATTTCCGGAGTAAACCTGAAGACGAAAAGGAAGCGGCTCATGTCAGATTTAGGATACAACATGTATCTCAAGGAGAGGGAGAGACAAAGAAACTTGGCGGAGGAGAGACGGATCTTTTATGTTGCGACAACCAGGGCGAGGGACAGGCTGATACTCCTGGGGAAAAAGGATGTCCCCACAGACAACCTCATGAAGGATATTCGCGGATTTCTTGGAGTCGATGAGCGCGAATGGCCGAAGTTCAGGTGCCGGCTCGTTCCCCTCAAGAAGCCGGAAGAGGGACAAAAAACCGCCGTCAAGAGGAAGAGACAAAAGATGTCCGACTTCACCATTGGCGGGGGGAACACAAGGGAAATAAAGGAGGCGAGGGATAGGGAGAGAAATAGACAAGAGGAGTACAAGAGGGCGTTGGACACCGCCCTCTACGGCTCAGTGACCGGGGAGGCCAAGGATGTTTCGGAGGCGTTCAGGGGTGTCGATTCATACGTAGACGGCTCATTCGAGGGGGAGGGTCGGGGAAGGATGTTTGCGGGGGGTACGGGGCCTATGCCACCCGCCGGGGACGTCCCCCTTCTCGTGGGGAGCCTCCTCCACGCCGCCCTTGAGGGAATCGACTTCGCCGAACCGCCGAAAGGAGACGGAGTTAAAGAGCTGGTGCAAAGGGCGTCCATCTCCCTGCAAATAGGGGATGATATAAGAGACGAGGTCGCCTCCGAGACTGTGGCGCTCGTAAAAAAATTCCTCGCCTCGGACGCGGCAAAGGAGATCGCCTCGTCGGAGATAATTGGCAGCGAGGTTCCGGTGATCACATCGAAGGGCGAGAAAACATTGGTGGGGAGGATAGACCTGATCTACGGGAGGGATGGCGAAATCGTTGTCCTCGACTACAAGACGGACAATGTCGGCGCCGGGAGTGAAAAAGAGGCGGCGGAAAAATACCGGTCTCAGATGGAGACATACGTAAAGGCGGTCGCATCGGCTATGGGCGAAAAAGCCGAGGGGAGATCGATAAGGGGGGTCGTCCACTTCGTCCGCACCGGAGTGACGGCGCCGGTCTTCACCATGGGTTAAGGGAAAACGCCGAAGGTTAAAATTTCAGTCACTTTTTTGAATGGACGAATCCTCGCTCAACGGACATAAGCGATTTTATACGAAAAGCGGCCGGGCATCGAGAAAATCGAACCGAGGATCAACGATGCCGGTCTTCACCGTGGGTTGAGATTTGGCCGGCGAAAATTTTCAATTCAAGAGATTGCCGCCCATTTTTGAATGAGCCGCAAACAAAAACCAACCTGTTATATTCGGAATCACGCCCACCGTTGAGGCCGACACAATATAAATATCTTAGCAAGAAATATTTAGGCAAGATTTAAGGCCGTGGTAGAAGGGATAATCTAAGGATATATCCTCCCCATCATCCTCGGAAACGGTATCGCCTCCCTGAGGTGCTCGATGCCGCATATCCATGCCACCGTCCTCTCTACCCCCAGGCCGAAGCCGGAGTGTTTAACGGAGCCGTAGCGCCGAAGGTCAAGGTACCAGCCGTAAGCCTCCTCCGGGAGGTTTTCCTCCCTGATTCTCGCGAGGAGCCTGTCGTAGTCATCCTCCCTCTCCGAGCCGCCGATGATCTCGCCGTACCCCTCCGGGGCCAAAAGGTCGCTGCACTTGACGAGCTCCTCCCTCTCCGGGTGCTGCTTCATGTAGAAGGCCTTAGCCCTCTTCGGATAGTCGTAGACGAAGACCGGCTTCGTAAAGAGCTTGGTCAGGATCGTCTCGTCCTCCCCGCCCAGGTCTTTTCCCCACTCGACCTCCTTCCCCTTGCCTTTCAGGAGCTTTACTGCCTCGTCGTAGGAGATCCTCTCGAAGGGTAGGGTCACCTTTTCGAGGCGGGCCGTGTCCCTCTTCAGCACTTCCAGGTCGCCCGCCTTCCGGTCGAGGACCTTTTTAACAACAAAGGAGACGAGCCGTTCCTGGAAGTCCATGTTCCCGTCGTTGTCCACGAATGCCATCTCCCCCTCGGTCATCCAGAACTCGGTCAAATGCCGCCTCGTCTTCGATTTCTCCGCCCTGAAGGTCGGCCCGAAGCAGTAGACCTTCTCGAAGGCGTAGATGGCCGCCTCGAGATAGAGCTGCCCCGTCTGGGCGAGGTAGGCGTTTCCGAGGTCGAAGTACTGGGTGGAGAAGAGGGTGCCGGCGCTCTCCCCGATGGCTCCGGTCAGAATCGGCGTGTCTATCAGGACGAAGTCGTTCTCCCTGAAGAACTCCCTTATCGCCGTTACCACCTCGTCCCTTATCCGCATTATAGAGAGCTGCCTCCTCGACCTCAGCCAGAGATGGCGGTTGGTGAGGAGGAAGTCGGCTCCGTGGGATTTGGGCGTTATCGGGAACTCCTCCGATTCGCCGATTATCTTAAGGGACGCAGCGTGAAGCTCGAAGCCCCCCTCGGCCCTCGGCTCCTCGGAGACTGTGCCGGTGACCTCGAGGGCGCTCTCCTGCCCGAACTTCTTTACGAGGTCAAAGAGCTCGGTCCCGACCGCATCTTCTTCAACAACGCACTGGGTAATCCCCGTCCCGTCCCTGACGATAAGAAAGCGCACCTTCCCGCTCCCCCTCGATTGCATGAGCCAGCCGCGGATCGTCACGGACTTGCCCACGTTGTCCTTGAAGTACTTGATGGATGTAAACTCGGCCATAGAAACTCCTTTTGCCAAATTATATTTTACGAACCGGTTAAAAGTCAAGGCACAAAAGAACCCCGTCCGGCAGATTCAAAGGGAGATTACTGAAATAAGATTATCTTGTTGTGACCGGATAAAAAATTGAACACCCCTACATAAGGGATTGTCAAAAGGTCTATGTCGTAGTATAGTCACTTACTCTCTTTTTGAGGTGAAAATGGAGGCCTTTTTCAGATTTCCGGTGGAGATTTCCATCGCCCTTTCGATAGTCGTCGTGTTCACCGCATTCTTTTTGAGGGGGTTTACCGGCTTCGGTTCGGCGGTCTTCGGCGTCCCCCTGATACTTTTGATGGCGGGGATAGGGTTCGTCGTCCCCGCATATCTGATTTTGGACGCGGCCGCCACCGGCATCCTGACGATCGAGACGAAAAAATACTTCAGTTGGAGGATAGCCCTCCCGGTCGTTCTGGGGATGATCCCCGGAAACGTGATCGGCACATATATTCTCTCCTCCTACGACATCCCGATCTTAAAGATCATCCTCGGCGTTTTAATACTGATATTCTCGCTCTACATATTTTTCGTGAAACAGACCCCGGAGATAAAAGACCGGCGGGGCTTCTTGGGCTTCATCGCCGGCTCCGTCTCCGGCGTCCTGGGGGGGATCTTCGGCGTCAGCGGCCCCCCTATAGTGATCTATCTGAAGTACCGGATTCCCCAAAAGGATATGTTTCGCGCCCAGATCGTCCTTCTCATCATCTTCGAGAACGTCTTCAGGATTTCCCTCTACACCTTCGGGGGACTTTTTAATCCGTTCAACCTCATGTTCGCCCTGATACTCCTTCCAGCGATGGCGGTGGGGCTTTTTCTTGGCTCCCGCTCCAACATCAAGGCGAGCCAGCGGACCTTCGACATCATAGCGGCGGGGATATTGACGATGGCGGGGGCGGGGCTGATCTTCGGCTTTTAGGCCGGTGGGGGGAATCTGTCAAATTGGCCTAAGAAATAGACAGATACCGCATTTTAAGATATTGTTAGGTTTTAGAATAGACGCTTCTGATATGTGTTTCTTCCGAATTTTGAGAACTCAAAGGATATTTGAGTTTTTTAGCGGGGGAAAATGGTATTTCGGTTTCTAAATATAGTAACATTTTATAACCAAAAATGTTTAGCGTCCTTCGAGTTTTAATTGAAACCATTTTCCCCCCGCTTTATTTCTATTGTAGCAGAATCCCGATAGATTAATTGAATTTTATCAAGGGTTATAATCGCCAAAAGCGACGGCCCTTTGGGCCGCCCTTGACAAAATTCGAGATTCTGCTACCCTTAAATTTACTATACATACCTTAAAAAACAGAAAAATCTATAGATGTAACTATTAATCTTTTAAGAAGGTACTCAATAACCTGACGAAACTAATATGTAAAATCCTAGCTTCTTGTTAGTCCTCTCTATAATACCCTATTAAGGAGTAACCGTAATGAACTTTAAAAAGGCGTTGGTGTGCGGCTCCGGGACGATGGGACCCGGGATCGCCCTGAGCTTTGCGATGGGGGATACACCCGTCTCCATCACGGACATAGACGACGGCGCCCTTAACTCCGGCCGGGAGATTGTCAAAAGGGGGGTCGATCTATTCATATCCCAGGGGATGATACCGAAGGGCAAAGACGCCGAGATAATGGGGAGGATCGAATTCACGGCGGATCTCGAGGCCGCGGCCAAAGACGCCGACCTGGCGATCGAGGCGGTCTCGGAAGTCCCCGAGACGAAGGAGACCGTATTGAGGGAGCTCGACCGCCTTTTGAAGCCGGCCGCGATAATAGGGAGCAACACGTCGACGCTTCCCGTGCCGGAGATGTATCCGGACATAAGGCCGGGAAGGCTAATCATCACCCACTACTTCAATCCGCCCCACATCATGCCCCTTGTCGAGATCGTGAGGGCAAAGGGAACGCCAGAGGACGCTATCAAGTCTCTGAGGGCGTTCTACAGGAAGATCGGCAAATACGTCGTGGTGCTGAACAAGTTTCTCCCCGGCTTTCTGGTAAACAGGGTGCAGATCGCCGTCATCAGGGAGACACTGTTTCTCCTGGAGGAGGGCCTTGCGGGGCCGGACGAGATAGACACCGCCTTCAAGTGCTGCAGCGCGTTGAGAGGCGTGGTCCATGGCCCCTTCGAGCACATGGACATGGTCGGGATCGACATCCTGAACTCGGCCGCCGGCTTCGTCTTTCCCCTTCTGGCAAACACCACGGAAGTCCCCAAGACCATCTCCGATCTCTTCAAGGAGGGGAGGCTCGGTTACAAGGGAGAAGGGGGCTTTTACGATTACCCCAAGGAAACCAAGGAAGAACATATCACCAAGAGGGATAGGGCGCTTATCGAGGAGCTGAAGCTCTTCAACAGGCTGGTGTCCGACGGCAAGATCAAGATAAAGGAGTGAGAATCGAAAGTTAAATTAATCTCCGCCGTGACGGCGATCATGCGGGCATTGCCGACTAAAGAGGCGGGAAAGGCCTTTTTCCCACTCTACCCCCCACGATAATCCAACCGTTTTTCTTCTCCCCGTCTTGACGGGTATCCGACAATGTGAGTCGAAAAGGGGAGGCGCAAAAGGAACGGACCGCTCGTTTTTTGTCAAAAGGTCAATCCAAGAAGATTTTTATTGACAAAAAGCCCTCCGCTGGTATCATATTGGAAAATTCTTCGAGCCTACCCGCCTATGGGTGGGGCCATTTAACACAGAGTGGTCCACATCTATGGCGGCTGGCCGATAGGGTTCAGCTGGAAACGGCTGTGCCTCCCGTGTTTGGAAAGGAGAATTTTTTAAGGGTCAATGACACTTCATTGATGACACTATATTTTTGTGTCATCCTATCCCTATTTTCCTTTCCAAACAAAATCAAATCAGAAAGAGAGGCGAACGGTCTCTTTGTTGCGCCGTGTCTTTGTGTCTGTTTTCTCGTATCCTAAGTACCGAGGCAAAAAACGCCCCCGTAAAGGCTTCCTGCCCTAATAATGCTTGAATCGCATGTGCATGGAGGAAGCGATCGGAAGGAGAGTCTCGGAGCTCACCTCATGTTGATAAATCGGCGTAATTGTAAAAATGCAATCAAAATTCAATTTTATGGCCCTGTTTTGAATAACTTTTTTAAAAAAACAAGGAGGTAACATGAGCAGAGATGCTTCTACCGCAGAAAGGGAGGTAAAGAGGGATATAGGCTTTACCATCTGCAAAGATCCCTCAACGGGAGAGGAGATAGGGAGATCTGAGCTTAACACGCCGGAAGACGTGAAACTTGCCGTGGCAAAGGCCAGGGAGGCCCAGCCGCTGTGGGCCGAAAAGTCGTTCAAGGAGCGGAAAAAGGCAATGTTTAAGATCCGCGACTACGTCATCGAACATGCGGATGAGCTTTCCGAGATAATCAACAAGGACAACGGAAAGACCAGGACCGAGGCGATGACGGCCGAGGTCTTCGGAACGGTGATGCACATCGACTATCTGGCCAAGAACGCGGAACGTTTTTTGAAAGACAAGAGGCTCAGGCCGTCCAATCCGATGCTCGCCTACAAGGTAAGCAAGATCGTAAGGGTCCCGTTCGGGGTAATTGGAATTATATCGCCATGGAACTACCCTTTCACCATTCCCTTCGTGGAAATCATCATGGCCTTGATGGCCGGAAACGCCGTAATCTTAAAGGTGGCCACGGAGACCCAGATGATCGGACGCGCCATAGAGCGGTGCATTCAGGCGGCGGAGCTTCCCGAGGGGATCTTCTACCATTTCAACCTCCCGGGCCGCATTGCCGGTGACGCAATGTTATCGGCGGGGATCGATAAGCTCTTCTTCACCGGAAGCGTCGAGGTGGGAAAGGAGCTTATGAGAAATGCTTCCGAAACCCTTACACCCTTATCCCTCGAACTTGGGGGTAACGACCCGATGCTGGTCTTCCCCGACGCCGACGTCTTCCGGGCGGCATCGGGCGCCCTCTGGGCCGGCATGACGAACTGCGGGCAGACCTGTGCCAGCATCGAGAGGATCTACGTCCACAAGGATGTGCATCAAAAGTTTGTGGACACGCTCGGCGAAATGATCAGGAACCTGAGGGTCGGGCAGGACGTGGATTATTGCGTCGATATCTGCGCCATCACCATCCCAAGCCAGATGAACACGATTCAAGATCACATAGACGATGCCGTAGCCAAGGGCGCAAAGATCTACGCCCAATCGGATTATCCGAGAGCCAGCAAGGGCAATTTTATGCCAGCCATTCTCCTGACCGATGTGAACCACACCATGCGGGTGATGCTCGAGGAGACCTTCGGGCCGGTCATCGCGGTTATGAAGGTCGATGATATGGACGAAGGCTTAAGGCTGGCCAACGATTCCAAGCTCGGCCTCACAGCATCGGTCTGGTCGAAGAACAGGAAGCTGGCGGAAAAATACGGCCGCAGGATCAAGGCCGGGGCCGTTATGATCAACGATCATTTGATGTGCAACGGCCTGCCGGAAACACCCTGGGGAGGATTCAAGGAATCGGGCATCGGGCGAACCCACGGGGAATTCGGATTGCAGGAGATGACACAGCCCATATGTGTCGTACAGGACTACCTCATAGGGGCAAAGCGTAACATGTGGTGGTTCCCCCACGAAAAATCGATCTACGACGGAATACAGGGAATGATCAATTTCACCTATGCAAAGAATCCGATAAAGAGATTGGGCGGCGGACTCAAGCTGATGAAGACCTTCATGAGGACCTTCACGAAAAAGGATTGATTTATCGTAGCAGGTTCGGGCGTAAATCGGGCGCAAAGGATCAGTGAGCAGTCGAAGAATCGGGCGTAAATCGGTCGCCTTCTCCCGATGCGACACGGGATGTGAAATGAGGCGGTACCGTGCAGGTTGTTTTATCAAATCCGATTTACTTTAAGTTTCAAGACGACCCGAAGCGAATTTATCGCCTTAGATCTACTAAAATATAAAAAATCCCCGGGCATTGAGCTCGGGGTTTTTTTTCTTCGCGGCGCTGCCGTTAAAAAAATATACCGTCAAAGAAAGACAAAATTATCCCCTTGACATATCGGCCCGTGCCGGATAAACTCACTTAAAAAAATGGAGCTATTCATTATGTCAAAAAAAATAACCGTTTTGCTTATTGTCGCCCTTTCCATATCGATCTTCGGATGCGGTAAGAAGGTCGCGGAGGGCGAGGGGTGGGTAATTAGAGATAAGGAATTCAAGGAGAAGCTCAGCTCATTGCCTCCGGACATAGCGGCCTATATGACTACCGATGAGGGCCAGAAAAGATTTATCGAAACCCTCGTTCTAAGAGAGATACTCTGCAGAGAGGCGGAGAAAGAGGGCATCACCAAAGATAAAGAGGTGCTCAATAAAATCGAAAGCGCCGAGAGAAAAGTCATTATCGAAGAATACCTTGACAGGAAATTTAAAGATGAGATACCGGTCACCCAGGCGGATATCGACGAGTTTTACGAGACAAACAAGGATTCTTTTGACAACGCCGAGACGATCAGGGCGAGACATATCCTTTTAAAGACGAGGGATGAAGCGGAAAACATCCTGAAGATGCTCAAAAAGGGGGAAAGCTTCGAGACGATGGCCAACGAATATTCCGTCGGTCCCTCCGCCTCCAGGGGGGGCGACTTGGGCTTCTATAAAAGGGGGCGAATGGTTCCGGAGTTTGACGCCGCCGCCTTCGCACTCAAAAAGCCGGGGGATATCAGCGACATCGTGCAAACCAGATACGGCTACCATATTATTCAGCTCGTCGACAAAGACCACTTGATAGAAAATTTACAGGCAAACAAGAAGAAAAAAATACTGGACAATTATATCAAAGATCTAAAGGAAACCGCAGAGTACAAGATATATTACGAAAACCTCACACTAAAAAAGGACATTAAAAAGGAAAAGGTAGAAGAGGAGGAGGATACAGAGGAGTGATTTACCCATTTCCATTCCAGACAGGCACGTCCGATTATTTCTAAAAGTAGTGTTCTTTTCGCCCGAACGAGGGGGGGATAAACAATGAAAAGACCTTTTTGGGGATTTCTTTTTTTAGCCTTTTTTTTGTTCTCCTGCGCCCACTCCTCTTCTTTGAGTATCGACAGGAAGGAAGGGCGAAGGATGTACTACGAGTACCCGAAGGATAGCGTTTGGGATGCCTCTGTTGTGGTTTTAAAGGAGCGAAAGTGGAAGATAACCGAGATGAACAGGCCGGAAAATCTCATTAAGGCCAAGATGAGCTCCAAGATTGCCGGTGTCAATGTTCGGCTGCTGCTTACTTTCAAGGCCGAGGGGAGCGGCACATGGCTCGAGATAAAGGAGAAGATACCTCCCCAGTTTACCCCCGGTACCACCTACAGGTACAAATTCGATATCAACGAGCTGTTTCACGAAATAAACATAGAGCTCGACAGGAGGATGTGAGGCGACCAAGGCCCTATCCACCCGATTTTAAAACCCCCCGCCGATCGTTCTGTTTGCCCCGTCATCCCGTTTATTAGACAAAACAGTTGATCTGCTGTTTTTTCGTCCGTTCGCCCTGCCTCTAAATTGCTACGTTGCACCGTTGATCCGCCGCCCCGCTTTTATGCTGCCATGTTTCATTATTGCCCCACTGAGCTATTGAGCTATTGTCCCATTAAGCTATCGTGACATTGCATAGCCATACAATTACATTTTTTGACCGTCACCTTATCACAAGGGTCGGTGGATTTCCGCAGGCCGGACTAAAAAAGACGACTCTCTTTTTTAAGAGGAGATTGCCCGTTGAAAAAAGCCGAAAAAAGGGGTTGTAGTGAAAAAAACCTTCAATCCTTCGGTGAATATCCCTTCATCTAAGGGGGTTTGTCATATCCACAGATCGTTTCGTCGAAGGGTGGATTTTTTTCCAGTAAAAAACATTTAAGAAAATCCTTTTCCCTTATGGCATATTAAAAAAATGCCCCGCTTGACTGGAGCGAGGCATAAAAAAATTTTCTATTTTAATAGGTAAAAACCCCTCGTCCCTCTCCAGCCCATCGCATTTAAGAATAATTGAAAATTGTCCCCCCGCCCCCCCTCTCCACAGCCCCTTTTTCCCCAAACCCCCACCCCCCCCCGTGCCCCCCATGTAATAAAGCCATGATCACCCGGCCCGTTACGCTCCAAGCGGACTATTTACCACAGTAGGACTCGTCGCGCTCACACGCCGTTTTCAGATCTTCATCGGCCCCCGTTTCATCCCCGAGCCTCCGTTTCACCTCGGCCCTGAAGAAGTAGGCGAGGGCGTAATTCTCATCGAGCTCGATCGCTTTCGTGTAGGACTCCTCCGCCTTCTTGAGAGAGTCTTCACCGCCGATTCCCCTCAGGGCCTCCCCCAGGAGGAAATGAGGAATCGGGTCGTTTTGGTCGATGGAGATAAGCTCCTTCAGGGGCTCAACGGCAAGTTTGTAGTCCCCTTTTTTAATATAGGCCGCTCCAAGATTCGAGAGGGAGAGGAGCCTGACACCCCTGTCCTGGCTCAACTCCATCGCCTTCTTCGAATCATTTATGGCCCCGTCGAGCCTTCCCAGCTGGATCAAAGTAAGGGAGCGGTAGGCGTAGGCATGGGCAATGCCGGGATCGAGGACGATCGCCCTGTCATACAGATCGAGGGCCTTTTTGTGTTTGCCGTTGTTGGCAAGCTCGATCCCCTCTTTAAGTGTCTCCGTCGCGGTTTCCGCCATCGAGTGAATGGGTAACGTAAAAAAAACGGCGGAAACGACCGCAACGATAAATGATATGAACAATCTTAACTTCATGGTCTGTAATATTCACCTTTGTATTTCGGGTCCAAATCGCAGGCCTTATCGAAATCTTTTTTGGCCTGGTCCTTTTCCTTGCGGCGCCAGTGCTCCTTCCCCCTGAGATAATACGCCTCGGCGTTCTTCGGATCGTGCTCGATCACGTAGTCAAAGTCCTTCATTGCGCTTTCAGAAAACTCCATCCATCCGTAACATATTCCTCGATAGAGATAGATTGTGTAGTAGTCTTTCTTGAGCTTTATTACCGAGGTGAAATCCTTTGCCGCGAGGGCGAATTCATCGAATATCTCCTCCTCCCGCTCCTTTGTCATGACGGGACTGTAGACGATCCTGTAAAGCTCGCCCAATTTGTAATGGGCGATACCCCTGACCCTGTAGGCCTCGATGTCCTTATCGTTCTCCTTGATCTTCTCTGTCGCTTTGTGGATTACCTGCTTGTAGACATTGACCTGATCGATGGGAGTCACTTCCTGAGACGATGCAAATCGAGGATACACCGCAAAGAGGGCAATCAGTATCGAAAGTAAGATTATTTTAGGTTTTAAATTGCGCATGTTACCTTATTTATAACTTTTCGACTTAAAAGTCAAGAATATGTATGAAACCTTTAGAAATGGATATGATTGGACAAAAAAAGACCCCGACCCGAAAGGGGACGGGGTCTTGTCGCGATTTAGTACATTCCGCCTCCCGGCATACCTCCCGGCATGTGCGGCATTCCGCCGCCTCCGCCCTCTTCCGGCTTCTCCGCAACCATTGCCTCGGTGGTGAGGAGCAATCCCGCAACCGATGCGCTGTTCATAAGGGCAATACGGGTGACCTTGGTGGGATCGATAATACCCGCCTTCATCAGGTCTTCGTACTGCATGGTCTGGGCATTGAGCCCGAAGCCTTCCTTCCCCTCTTTTACCTTTTCGACCACTATGGAGCCTTCCAGGCCGGCGTTTTCCGCAATCTGCCTCAAGGGCTCTTCCAGGGCGCGCTTGATAATATTTGCGCCGAAGGACTCTTCGCCGGGGAGCTTGAGACCCTCCACCGACTTGATGCACCTGATCAGCGCAACACCGCCCCCGGGGACTATTCCCTCTTCCACGGCCGCCCTCGTGGCGTTAAGGGCGTCCTCGACGCGTGCCTTTTTCTCCTTCATCTCGGTCTCGGTCGCCGCACCGACGTTAATCACGGCTACTCCGCCGATCAGCTTGGCCAGCCTCTCCTGGAGCTTCTCGCGGTCGTAATCTGAGGTGGTCTCATCGATCTGGGTCCTTATCTGCTTTACCCTCCCCTCGAGGTCCGCCTTGCTACCCGCACCGTCGATGATTGTCGTCTCTTCCTTTGTAACAACGATCCTCTTGGCCTGACCGAGATCTTCCAGCCCGATGCCCTCGAGCTTGATGCCGAGGTCTTCCGCAATCATCTTGCCGCCGGTGAGTACGGCGATATCTTCGAGCATCGCCTTTCTCCTGTCGCCGAAGCCGGGGGCCTTGACGGCCGTACAGGCAAGCGTTCCCCTCAGCTTGTTGACCACAAGCGTCGCCAGCGCCTCCCCTTCCACATCCTCAGCGAGAATGATAAAGGGCCTTCCGACCTTCGCTATCTTCTCGAGAATCGGCAGGAGGTCCTTCATGTTCGCGATCTTCTTCTCATGAATGAGGAGGTAGGGCTCCTCCAAGACCGCCTCCATCCGCTCGGCGTCCGTAACAAAGTACGGTGAGAGATACCCGCGGTCAAACTGCATCCCCTCGACGATCTCGAGGGTTGTCTCCATGCCCTTCGCCTCCTCGACGGTGATGACGCCCTCTTTTCCGACCTTGTCCATCGCCTCGGCGATTATGTTTCCTATCGTCTCGTCGTTGTTTGCGGAGATGGTGCCCACCTGGGCTATCTCCTTCTGGTCTTTCGTCTCCTTGCTGATCTTCTCCAGCTCCTTGACCACCTCGGCTACCGCCTTATCGATACCCCTCTTTATGTTCATGGGGTCGTTTCCGGCCGCTACGAGCTTTGTCCCTTCCCTGTAGATCGCCTGGGCCAAAAGCGTCGCCGTTGTGGTTCCGTCACCGGCAACGTCGGAGGTCTTCGATGCAACCTCTTTTACCATCTGGGCGCCCATGTTCTCGAACTTATCCTCGAGTTCGATCTCCTTCGCAACCGTCACACCGTCTTTAGTGATCGTTGGGGAACCGAAAGATTTGTCGAGAATCACGTTCCTCCCCTTGGGGCCCAATGTAACCTTAACGGCGTCGGAGAGGGTGTTTACTCCCTTTAAAAGCTTTTCCCTTGCTTCCTGATCAAATTTTATCTCTTTTGCCATAACAAAAACACTCCTTTATTTTTCGATTCCTTTACTTTTCGATGATACCAAGGATATCATCCTCCCTCATAATCAAGTGTTCCACGCCATCGATTTTTACCTCCGTGCCCGCATACTTCCCGAAAAGAACCCTGTCCCCCGCCTTCACGTCCAGCGGAACCTTTGTACCGTTTTCGAGAACCTTACCGTTGCCCGCCGCCACGATCTCGCCCTCCATGGGCTTTTCCTTGGCGGTGTCCGGGATAATGATTCCCCCCGCGGTCTTTTCATTCTCCTCAATTCTCTTTACGATGACTCTGTCCTGTAGGGGTCTGATTTTCATAACCTTTCTTCTCCTTTCTTTAATAGTATGAAAATTTCTTCCTCATTTTTCTTATTTTTCGGATACTGAGAAAGCGCCCGAAAAAATTTATTAGCACTCAATCAAAGTGAGTGCTAATATAATAATAAAGCAAGACCGTCTATATAGCAAGGGGAAAATGCGGAAAAAAAATGTTTTTGTTCTGAAGAATTGGGGAATATTGTTGAAATGCTTGAAATAGGTGAAAAATGCTTCAAATATCAACTAAAAACTTAAAAATCCTCGAGTCGACAATTTTTCATTATCCATATCATCAATCACGTAAAAATGCATCCATTTAAAGAACGATCACGAAAGGCTTATATCGTATTCCTCAACGTGAAGCTGGGGAACGCTCCTGATTACGACCCTGATGCCGAGCTGCTCTTCAAGCTCCACGAGCTGCTCCTGCTCATCATCGTAAAGGAGACCAGCCACATCCGGGTTTACCATTATCACCACCTTCTCCGATTTAACCCCCTTAGTGCCCTCGACGAGCTCACGAAATATCTCGTAGCAGACGGTCCTCACCGATTTCACATAACCGTGCCCCTCGCAGTAGGGGCATATATCCGTCAGCGCGTGGGTGATGCTCTCCCTCGTCCTCTTTCTGGTCATCTCAACCAGCCCGAGCTCGGATATCTTCAGGATATTCGTCTTCTTCTTGTCCGCCTTCAGCGCTTCGTCCAGCGACGTGTATACCATCTCGCGATTCTGTGACTTCTCCATATCTATGAAGTCTATGATGATCAGCCCGCCGATATTTCTGAGCTTGAGCTGATAGGCTATCTCCTTTACCGCCTCAAGATTCGTCCTCAAAATCGTGTCTTCCAAATCCCTCTTTCCGACGAAGCGCCCCGTGTTGACGTCGATGGCGGTCAACGCCTCGGTTATCTCTATTATTATATACCCCCCAGATTTCAGCCACACCTTTTTGTCCAGCGCCCTCTTTATCTCCATCTCGAGGCCGTACTGGTCGAAAATGGACTTTCTGCCGTTAAAACACTCTATCTTCCTCGACACCTCAGGCAAGAAGTTTTCCGCAAACTCCAACAGCCTCGTAAACTCATGCCTGGAATCGACCACGAATCGATCCACGTCCTGGGTCAAGAAGTCCCTGATGAGACGGTGCGGTAGGTCAAGCTCTCGGTGGATCAGAGACGGCGAGGGGGCCTTCTCTTTTTTCTTCAAAACCGACTCATAGAGCTTCAACAAAACCTCCATATCCTCCCTTATCTCCTCCTCCTTTTTGCCCCAACCCGCCGTTCTGACGATAAAGCCGGCCCCCTGTGGCTTTATCCCCTCCACGATGCTCTTAAGTCGATTCCTCTGTTCCTCGTCCTCGATGCGTCGGGACACCCCGACCCTATCCACAGTCGGGAGGAGGACGAGATATTTCCCGGGCAGAGAGATATGGGACGTCACCCTGGCCCCCTTTCCCCCTAGGGGCTCCCTCGCAACCTGAACCAGAACGTCCTGCCCCCTCCTGACCATCCCCTCGATAAGCTCTCCGTTGCCAGTAAAAGAGGGTTTTCCCCCGGAATCGCCTTTGGAGATAATATGCTCTCCGTCCCCCATCCCCCCGACGCCTTCCATCCCCACAAGGTCCTCCAGCTCGTCGAAATCGTCATAGAAATCGGTTACGTAAAGAAAGGCCGACTTCATAAGACCGATGTCGACGAACGCCGCCTCCATCCCGGGGAGAACGCGCTCCACCTTCCCCTTGTAGATATTTCCTGAAACCCCCAGGTCCTTGGGCCGCTCTATGTAAAGCTCGGTCAATATGCCGTTCTCAGTTACGGCCGCCCGGGTCTCCCATGGATGGGAGTTTAAGATTATGCTTTTTACCATATTTTAAGTAAGACCTAATTTAATTTCGTATGGGGCTCAATCATAATAGGTCGGGATTCCTCAAACGTCTTTTTCAAACGTCCCCCTCCTTGACAACCGAAAGCGATCTCGTCTCACCCTCCGGCATCCCGAATATCGTGGATAATACCTTGAAGGGGCTGGGGGAGGAGCCGTTTATCGTCTTCATCTTTAGCCTTATTCCTCCACCGTCCTCGAGAAGCTCTACCCCCTCCACATATTTTCTGATATTGATCCGTTTATCCTTCCCCTTGCTTTTATACTCGTACCAGGCCTCGTCCCTTTCGAGAAATGCGGATACCGCCCCGGCATCATCCCCAAGGTCGAGGCCTGCCCCGTTGTGGAATACCCGGTAAACCGGATCGGGAATCCGGGAGACGAAATCCCTGGCATCATCGACGGGACCGACCGCAGAGCGTATCCTTATCCCCGATGGGAGCGTCCCATTGAGGCGGGAGGTTATTTCGTCCGGATCGACCTTGCGTGTAAGCTCGACGAAGAACGGCTCCGCCGCCGCCGCCACCCCGACCGGAAGCGCCCCCCTGAAGCTTACCTTCGGCTTCGGGTTGAATCCCTCGCTGTATCTCAGCGGAAGGCCTCCCCTTTTCATCGCCCTAATTATCAGGGAGGCGTTCTCCAGGTGACTCAGGAAGCGGACGTTGCCACTCCGAGAGAAGAAAAGCAAGTATTTCAGCCGCTCCCCCCCCACGGAGACAGACTCTACCTCCGGAGATGCGGCCTCGGCCGGGGAAGCCGTTATATCACCCCCGAAGACGTTGGAGATCCCCTCCCCGCAGACTCCGCAGCCCACGCATTCGCCCCTGACGCAGTCCGGGGTTGTCTCCGCAACATAGGCCTTATCCCTCTCGTCGATCAGGAATCCGCGCTCGATCCCCGAATCGATATGATCCCAGGGGAGGGGAGAGGCCTCATCGAAAACAGCCCCGGCGTACCCGTGAATATCTATCCCCAAGTCGTGAAAGGCCCTCTCCCAGAGTCCAAAGTCGAAGTGCTCCGTCCAGCCGTCGAACCCGCAGCCCAGTTCGGAGGCCTTGAGGACAACTCCCATCAGCTCCCTTCCACCCCGGGCGAAGGCGGCTTCGACGAGGCTCATATAAGGATCGTGGAACTTGAGCTTCACACCCTCCCCGACAAGACCCTTGCGAATCATCCCCTGACGCCTCACCGTCTCCTCGACCCCGATGAACCGCTCCCACTGAAAGGGTGTGTTCGGCTTCGGGATGAAGGTCGATATCGAAACGTTTATCCGACCCTTTCTTGATGATATGTGCCTCCTCGCCATCCTCCTCACCAACCCTATCAGCTCCTCGATATCCCGGTCGGTCTCGGTGGGGAGGCCTATCATAAAGTAGAGCTTTATCAGGTTCCATCCCGCCTTGAATACTATATCGACCGTCCTCTCGATCTCGTCCTCGGTCACGTTCTTGTTTATGGCGTCCCGAAGCCTCTGGCTCCCCGCCTCCGGCGCTATCGTGAATCCGGTCTTCCTCACCTTCTTTATCTCACCGATTATATCATTGGTCAGGGTGTCGGCCCTGATCGACGGGACGGACAGGGCGACGCTCCTTTCGCCAACGTCCGTATTCAGTGCCCTCATCAAGCTCTTTATTATCGAAGTGATATTCGAGTGATCCGTGGCGGAGAGGGAAAGAAGCGAAAGCTCTTCCATTCCGGTGTTTTCGAGATCTTCCTTTGCAATGGATAATACCTCTTCGACCGACCGCTCCCTGACCGGCCGGTTGACGTACCCCGCCTGACAGAACCTGCACCCCCGCGCGCATCCCCGGGCGATCTCCACGCTGACGCGGTCGTGGACAGCCTTTACGTTCGGGACCACCGGGGATATGTGAAAAGACCCGATAGAAATTCCGTTTCCTACATCTTCAAGAATTCGCCTTCTCACCCGACGGCCGCCCCCCGGTTCGCCTGAAACATCGACATAAACCTTTTCGGCAACATTTTCGGCCTTCACCCCGCCCCCCGTATAGACCATCCCGGAAAAGACGCAAGCTCCTTCCCCTTCGGCGGACTTTCCGTTTTTATATTCCGGCTCGTAAAAGGTGGTTACGTAAACGCCCTCGATCTTTTCGAGGGCGGAGAGGATTCCCTTCCTATTTTCCTTGAGAGGGCGAAATCCCTTTAAAACCTCGCAGATTTCCACGGCCGCCTCCTCCCCGTCCCCTACAACCACGGCGTCGAAGATACCGGCCACAGGCTCCGGATTCAGCGCCTGGGCGCCCCCGGCGATTACAAGGGGATAAGACCCGTCCCTATCCGAAGAGAGGGGGGGGATATTCGCGAGCTTCAGCATGTTGACGACGTTTATGTAGGTAAGCTCGTACATGAGGGAGAAGCCGACAACGTCAAAATCCTTTATGGGTGTCTTCGTTTCCAGGGAGAAAAGATCGACGCCTATATCCATATCCCGCATCTTTTCGGCCATGTCCGGCCACGGCGCAAAGACCCGCTCCGCGTGAACCCCGTGTATTGAGTTCAGGACTCCGTAGATGATAGAAATCCCCTTATGGCTCATCCCTATCTCGTAGAGTTCCGGGAATGCGAGGGCGAACCGGAGGTCGTCCATCGCAGGGTTTCTCGAGATGGAGTTTACCTCCCCTCCGATGTACCTACCCGGCTTTGAGACCTTCGGCAGAACCGAGGCCAAAAACGTCTCTATATCTTTATTGTTTTTCATCAATCTTCCCATGCGACCCGGTAGACCTGAACCTGTCCCTTCCCCTTTATCCTGATCTTTTCCCCGACCGCCTTTGTCAAGACCTCGTCTTCGATTCTTGAATTCACCTCGCTGGAGATGAGTATCTCCCCGTAGCCGGCCTTATCCACGAGGCGCGATGCGAGATTGACCGCATCTCCGATGGCCGTGTACTCCATCCTCTTGGGCGAGCCTATATTCCCCACCGTAACCTCACCGAGGTCTACACCCACCCCGAGTCCGAGAATTACCTGATCGTTTTTCTTTCGCCTCTCGTTTATCTCCGATACCCTCGCCTGCATCTTCCTCGCGGCGTTTACAGCCCTCAAGGGATCATCCTTGCTGGGGATGGGCGCACCGAAGAGGGCCATTATCCCGTCGCCTATATATTTGTCGAGGGTGCCGTCAAAGGAGAATATGACGTCTGTCAGGGCCGAAAAATACTCGTTCAAGAGACCGACCACATCGTGGGGCGCCATTCCGTCGGTGGTTTGGGTGAAGTCCCTGAGGTCGCAAAACAGGATCGCCACCTCGAGGTTTTCCCCGCCGAGCTCGACCTTCTCGGGATCGGACATAATCTTGTCCACAAGGGCCTGGGAGAGAAATCTGCCGTATGCCTCCCTGGTATTCGCCGCCTTCCTGCTTTCTTCGATCATTATGCAGTTCTGAATGGCCATGGAGAGCTGGGACGAGAATGTCTCCAGGAGCCGAAAATCCTCCGATGAAAAAAGCTCTCCCTTCTCCTTTCCGGAAAGCCCCATTATGCCCAATATTCCGTCCCGCCCCCTGAGCGTCATCATAAGCTGCAAATCCCTTCCCCTCCCCTCCTGCGGGTTCGGCTCAAGCTTGACGACCGTGGTGGAATCATCGATGTACTGCCTGACCCAGCTCTGGGACGGGAAAATAATCTCCCTCTTTATCGGGATGCCGTAGGCGATCTTTACACGAAAGGCCCTCTTCGACCGGTCGAATAGGGATATAACGCTCCTCTTGATGCCCATAACCTCGCTTAAGGCGTCCAACGAAGTCCTCAAGAGGATTTCCAGGTCTATTATGGAGAGGAGATTCCGGCTGTACTCGGAGATAATCCTGAGATGGGTGAACTTCTCCCTGAAGATAAACCTGTCCACCGTGTCCTGAAACCACTTCCTCAAAGGCTCGTATAGGGCGCCCACGATGATGACCGGTATCAAAGCGACCCAGGTGTGGCTGATTGGGCGATCTATCCCGAAGATAGACTTTATGATCGATACAAGGACGATATATATTAAAACGAGGGAAGTGACTAAAAGGGTGTATACGATCATCCTGTTCAGCAGGGCGTCTATGTCCATCAGGCGGTATTCGGTGATGGCGAAGACGATCGAAAGGGGGAAGAGAAACGATATATAGAGAAAGAGATCGTATCTCCCGTAATAGAGTACCGGAACACCTATAAACTCAAGAAGGATAAAAAAGAGAATCAGGGGTACCGCGCCTAATACAATTCCGAGGTAAAACCATTTCACCTGATTCTCAAATTTCTTTAACGGAGAGGTATAGAACGACACCAGCAGGAAAAACATCCCCAGGCCGAAATAGAGTAGAAAGACTACTATCAAGACGGGCAATACAAGATATTTCACGGATGACAGAGGAACCGTTGGATTAATCACATAACTGCAGGCATAATATGAAGCAACGGCGGCCGCCATAAGAGCCGGCATGTAGAAGAATAGGCCGTTGCTCCACCTAACCACCCTCTTTTTGGGGAAGATATACGTCAGGTGAAGAAATAGCGGCGACACCGCGACCGCACAAATTATGATGAGATCGACAAAAAAGGGGCGAAAAAAAGTGATTTCCCTTGCTGTGAGGAGAAATAGAAAAAGGGCGAGAAAAAAGGAGATAAGGAATAGAAGGAAGACGGTGGTCTCGTATTTCTTTTTGATCAAAATAAAGAGGAGAAAGCCTATCAGCAAAAGGGAGATTATCGCCATCAATAGATGCATAGGGGAGAGGGGGACCTTCTCGACCAGCACAATGACGTCATTCAGACCCTCCTCGCTAAGCACCCTCAATTTAATCCCGTCATTGATGTCGGAGCGGACAACCCGTCTTTCAAAATCGAAGAAATGGGTCAATTTTTCCTTACCAAAACCGATTATCACGTCCCCGACCGCAAGCCCGGAATCTTTGGCGGTGCTCCCGCTCCTGACGCCAATGATCGAGAGGTCTTCCCCAACCGAAACGCCGATATAGGGAAAGGGATAAAAAAGGATAAATCCAACAACCAATAGAAAAAATAAGAAGAGACAACAGGCGGAAACGAGAAGCCGCCTCTTTTTCTTTTCTATGCCCTCATAAAACCTCGCGATGAGACCCCTCCACCTCAATTCCCTTTTAATAATACCCGCCGACTTTCTGATGGATTTGAAGGGGGAAGAATCTTTATATTTGCTCCCGTCGTCTTTCATTCAATTTTTCTGCCCTATACTTTGAGGAGAATGATCTGTCCAATCGAGTTTTATTCATAAAAAAGAAGTCTACCACGAACATAAGAGGATGTCAACGAACCTTCGGCCAAATAGAGCCGTTAAATGGCACGCCGAGGCTGAAGAGTCATTTTAAAGGGATTCCAAAGAATCTATTGCCAAAGGGGGAGAAATGATTTAAAATATTTAGACTGCAAACACCTCCGAAGAATCGAGAGTGATAATAGATGAAGATAAAGAGAATAAGATAAAACTACGGAATAAAATAGTAGGCCTTATAATATTATGATATTACCACAAAGGACACACATCCCGCCCAAGGAGCGGCTCCTCAACACAAAAAGGCGCCTGGCCGTGACGGCAATCGTATTGATTATCACGGCCCATTTCATTGGGGCCACAACCGGCGAGGAATCGAGAACCGAAAAAGATTCGAGGTTTTCTGACCCCCTGAACATCTCCTCCTTTCTGCCGCCGGAAGGCTGGGTCAAGTGGGATTTCTACGGGAAGGTCCTGTTTTCACCCTTTGGAGACAAAGACACCCGGATAGCCTATTTAGTGGAGGAAAAAGATAACACCGAAGGCAAGGGTGGAAATAGCGACAAGGGGCCGGAGTCCGAGGGGGGAGGGGGGCAATTCAAGGGGAGAGACGTTAAAAAGGGGGATGAAGACGCCGATCCGGACAACAAAATTATCACGCTCAGGGACGAAAAGCTGTCTGAGTACAAGAGGACATTTTCCACCTCCAACTACTCCATGATCGAGATAAAGCCGGTTGAGCTGAGAGGTTATCCAGGGGTAACGGTTATAGCCCTCGGGACGGAGTCCAACAAGCTCTTCGGAGGAAAGAAAATCTGGATTGTGGAATACTACACCCCCACCTACACGGTCTCTCTTACCTTTTTCGGCACGGAGGACAAATTCAAAGAGTACAAAAAGGGGGTGGAAGCCTCCTTCCACTCGCTGATAATATATTGATTCGATTGTCTCGTCTGTTTGACTCCACTCCAATTGTTCTCCTCTCGTTGGTCTTGGAGGGAAACCCCGTTTATTCTTAACGGAGAGCCGAAGAAGATTCTACCTTAATGTAAAAAGGGCGGGGATTTTATTGAAGATATATACTATAGGACACAGCAACCACGATTTCACAAGATTTGTTTCCCTCCTCATGGGTGCCCGCATAGAGCTCCTCGTGGATGTAAGGTCAAGGCCATACTCCAGATACGTTCCCCACTTCAACAAGAACAGGATAGCGGCGTCCCTTGAGGCCGAGGGGGTGAAGTATCTTTACATGGGCGACCGCCTCGGTGGAAGAACGGACTCGGGGGAGGAAGGTAAACCGGTCGCTTTCTACAAGATCTCCCAAAGAGAGGGCTTCCACGCGGGGATAGAGGAGCTTATGAAAACAGCGGGCGAAAAAAGAGTTGCAATAATGTGCGCGGAGAAAGACCCGGATCGATGCCATCGAAAGCACCTGATCTCCCGGGAGCTGAAGAGGAGGGGGGTCGATGTGGTTCACATCCTCTCCGACTCGACGACCGTCGCGGACGATGGTCAAAGCCCTCCGGGCCTTTTTAAAAAGATATTTGAATAGATATCTAAATAGATATTTGAATGGAAATTGGGAACCGGAGAAGAGGGTCAAGGGGGGGGCTACCCGACCATATCTTCACCCGGATCGGCCTCCCCGTCTCTCCTGGAAACCGACAGCTTCGTGTGGAGCTTGAACAGCACCGAGTTCAACTCTCTCATCAGCTTTCTCAGGGCCATCTTGTCCATTCCCTTCAGTGACCTGAAGACGTCCTCGTTCTCCTCGATGACGAGGGCGTAGTAGAACAGCTTCCCCCACACCTCTTCCGAATCGTCCCCCGCGGCCAAGGATTTCAGGCGGATAAACTCGTTGTAGAAATCCATAAGGTCATCGGAGTCCTCAAACGAGCCTGATCGAAATACCATCAGCATGTGACCCGTGGGGGCCGCCCATATCCCTCCCTCTCCCTCGGGGATGTAAGTTCCCGCAATCAGGGCCGACACGTCCTCATCGACGATATTTTTTTTGTCGATCCCCCGCCAATCGGCAAGGACCGCCTTCAGGTAGTGGGACCTCCCTCCCTCGGTGTCACCGACCATAAAGAAGAGGTCCCCCATGTATCCGAGAAGACGCGCCCTCTTGCTCAAGGGGAGGGAAGGATCGTCGAGCTCTCCCAAGAGCGACTCCTCCGCATCTTTGAACCTCCCCGCCTTCATGAGCAAAAATCCCGCCGGATACCCCTGGACCGGTTTTATCTCCTCCTCCCCAAAGGCATCCACGATCCTCTGAAAGAAGGCGATCTCCAGATCGTCCAGATATTCGGGTTGATACGAAATCGAATTCAGATGCCTCTTGATGGAGTAAAAGCCGCTCAAAAGCTGTGATGGCGTAGTTTCCTCGGTCATAACCGATTCGATGATCTTTAATATCTCAGCCTCTCTCCCCACATCGTCGTTTTCGGGGTACTGCCTGAGGAGGGAATACATCTTTACCTTCGCCCCCTCGAGGTTTAGGATGGATATATCCTCCATCACTCTCTTGAGTTTTATCTTAGGAACATCAAACAATGTCGGATTATCGTCAATCATCGTTTACTTATCGGAATCGGCATCCTCATCCTGATCAGGTAGAATATCCCCAGGGCCGCGCCCCCCTTGAAGATATCGCCGGCTATAGGGATCAGAAAGCCTATTTTAAGGGCCGACAAAAAAGCCATCTCCTTTCCCAAAAGATAATTTACCGAGAAATAGAGATAGGGAACTCCGAAAACGTAGATAACCAGAACACATATCAGGGTGCCCAGAGCGGGAAGAAGGTACCCCCCCCGCTCCGCAAGGAGACCCGCCGTAAACGAGGCGGGAATAAATCCCACGAGGTAACCGAACGTGGGATACAGGACGTAGGTAGGGCCGCAGCCTCCCGTAAAGACGGGAAGGCCCGCAAGGCCGACAAGCAGATACAGGATCTGCGACATCGCCCCTCCCCACGGGCCGAGGAGAAGTCCGGAGAGGTAAACCAAGAGAGTCTGGAGGGTCAGGGGGACCCAAGGCGTGGGGAGCTTGATGAAGGCGGACGCCGCCGTAAGGGCGGCGAACAGCGAGGCCAAAATATAAATCTTTAGCGATTTAGTCCTCTTCACGGGTAGGTCACCTCAACAAGATACAATCCCTGGGGGGGCGCCGTAATCCCCGCCGCTCCCCTGTCCCGGGCGTTTATGATGTCCCTGAACTCCCCGGTTCCCATCTTCCCCCAACCCACATCCATGAGCGTCCCCACAATATTTCTGACCATGTGCCTCAAAAAGGCGTTTGCCTCTATCTCTATCGAAACGAAGTCGCCGTTCAGCCTTTCCGCCCCGAAATCGATAACGTCTCTCACACTGGTGTTCGTCTCGTTCTTACCTCCGATGAAGGAGGAAAAGTCGTGGCTTTCGAGGAGCGCCGCCCCCGCCTCGTTGACGGCATCCACATCGATCTGTTTTTTTACATGCCAGGCGTAGTTTCGTAAAAAAGGGGACGGCACCTTTCCGTTGTAGATCAGATACCGATACCTCCTTGATACGGCGGACCTCCTGGCGTCGAAGTCATCCACCTCATCATCAACGCCCGTAATCCTCACATCCTCAGAAAGAAGGGAGTTCAGGCCCCTCATAAAGCCGTCACATTCTATATCGCTTGATGTCCTGAAATTTGCAACCTGCGCCAGTGCGTGAACCCCCGTATCGGTCCTCCCCGATCCGTTAATCCTCACCTTACCTTTAAGCATTACGCCGAGGCAATCCTCGACGACTCCCTGCACAGTCCTCCCCTCAGACTGTATCTGCCATCCGTAGAAATGGGTGCCGTCATAGGAGAGGGTTAGCTTGACATTTCTCATTTTAAAGGAAAAAGAAGGGTAATACAAGCATTACCGCTGCAAGGGCGAAGAAATCGGGGGTTGAAAAACGGACTTCCCTGAAACTCGTCCTCTCCTTTCCGGTGGCGTACCCCCGGCAGATCATCGCAACCGAAAGCTCGTCCGCTCGCAAAAAAGAGAGGTTAAAGAGAGGTATCAATATCGGCACGAGCTTTTTCGCCCGCTGGATAAGGCCTCCGGTCTCGAAGTTGATCCCCCTCGATCTCTGGGCGTTGATGATCCTCTGGGCCTCGAGGAGCAGGATCGGAACGAACCTTATGGTCAACATCATCATCATGGCGAAGTCATTGACGGGAACCTTGAAGCGCTTTAAGGGGGACAAGGCCATCTTCAGGGCAGTTGTCAGCTCCAGGGGGGTCGTTGTCAGTGTCAGCATCGAGGAGAGGACGATAATAAGGAGTATCCTCAACGTGATGACCGTCCCGTTCACCACACCCTCAACGGTCACGTTCACGAAACCGATGGGAAAGGGCCTGATGGATCTGCCGGGCGTAAAGAAGAAATGGGCGCAGGCCGCAAAGAGAAATAGCCATACGAAAGGGGCCACCCCCTTCAAGACGTACCCTGTGGGGATCTTGGATAACCTTATTATCAAAAATACGATAAGCCCCATCAATAAAAATTTCAGCGGGGCCTCAATAAAGAACAGGGTGACCATGAGGATGAGCAGAATAAAGAATTTCACCCTGGGGTCAAGCCTGTGAACAAAAGAATCCTGGGGCATGTATTGACCCAAGGTTATATCTTGAAGGAATTTCATGAATTATGACTACTTTTTTATTTCAGATATTGAGGTGAGAACCCATTTCGTGGTATTAATGTCCCATTCAAATAAAAGGAACTTCTTTTTTGTTATCATCCTCATAAGGGTGGTGGAATATTTCCTCTTCTCTTCTTTCCCATCCTTATTTAAAATGGCAATAGTTAAAACAGCTTCCTTCTGTTTAATCATATACTTCTCAAAAAACGATATCCCCTCATCCTCATCCATATCCTCATCTAAAAGCGATTTTTCATGTTCCTTTATGTAATTGCTCATTACGAGGAAGATTGGCAGGCCCTCACTTGTTATTTTTTCCCCGGACGCTTTGGCCTTCTCAAGTTTGCCCCGCCTATTTTCAAGCTCCTCCATCTCCTCACCATAAATCCTCTTCTCAATGTCGAGCTGAATTTTCTCTCCCTTTAACTTGCTGACTTCTTTATCAATAATCTCTATCCTGTCAATGGCGCTCAACCTTTGATTGTATTTATCCTCTAACTTTTTAATGGCTCCATCGTAGTTCGACTGCAATCTGTCAAACATCGGCTTTAGCTTCCTATACTCCTTCGTCAACTCCTCCAGCTCAAGCTTGTTTGCGTAATAACCGTGATCTTCTTCCGTCGGGACGTTATACCTCTCGAACTCCGCGATCCTCTCCTTGGCGTCGGCAATGTCTTTCTCTATCTTCTCGATCTTCGATTTCTCCTTGTTGAAGCTCTCTTTAAAACTCCCTATCTCTTTATCACGCTCTTCAATCGCGACATTCCTTTTTAGACCCTCTTCCCCAAACCTCATAAAATAACTCCCCTTCTCTTCATTGAAGACGAAGAGTTCTTTATCTATCGCCTTGAGCCTCTTTGAAACCCTTGAATATGACCTCTTTTTTATGGCGAGATCTTCCGTTACCCCATCATATTCGAGCTCTCTTGTGTACTTGGTTTTAAAATTGGCGAGGTCCTCCCTTAATCTCCTCCCGCCGGATGTGCCGTCACCGGCATCGAAGTCCACCTCATCCCCTGTTTTTACCGTTTCCCAGTTGGAGAGAAACGCCCCTTCAGGAAAGGGATTTTTCAGCTTGGAATTGAAACCCTCCTTCTTGATCTCCACCAAGATTCTATTGATCCCGCTGTCATATTCCTCGATTGAAGCCTCCCCTTTCGGAAGGGTCGCCCAAATTATAAAGCAGATCAAAAGAAAAACCGCCACGGGAATAAATATTTTCACCGACCTCACGATCAGATCAAAAGGGGATACCTTCTGGATGTATTTTCCCATGGGAAGACGCGTAACAAACCTGTCCGAGGCAAGGGATACCTCCATTTTCTCCCTGTCCATTTTAACCGACCGATCATCCAAATCCCACTTCGGAAAATCCGTCGAGGTTCCAAACTCCGCCGTTTCGTGCCCCTCCGTGGAAGTTTCAAATCCGGAAGTGTATCGTTCCGCTTCAAAGTCAATTCCTACCTCCGCCCCGGCCGTCCCAAGGGAACCTCCCCCCTGGGCATCCCCAAGGTCGATATCAAATATATCGCCTACCTTATCCTCAATCCGGTCAACGGTGGATGCGAATTCCCTCTTCTCCTCCTCCGTGGGGGTCTGCATCTCTGAAAACCGATCACGCCCTGCTACAATTTGATCTTCACCACGGGGAATAATCCCTATCTGATCGACCTTGGGGGGTATTATCTCCCGGGCGCCACTCTCCTCCCGTGTTACCGCCGTATCCTCGCCTATTAATATCTCCTCCTCCTCATCGAAGTCATCGGTCTCCTCCAGCTCAATAATCACCTCCATATCTCTGTCAGTATATTTCTCAGGGACAAACTCGAATTTCACTTCATCCTTGCCCGCCCTCGATCCGACTCCCGATTTCGGCACGTCCCTTGAGGGAGTCCTGCCCAGAGAACCCATATCCGACGACCTCTCGATCTCCACCTCCTCCTCTTCCCCCGGCACCTCCAGAACAATCTCCTCTTGCGTGGATACCTCTATATCCACCTCTTCGCCTATCTCGAAATCGTCGAATTTCTGATCCCGAAAAAGCTCCGCCCTGTCGACCGGCCCCTTATCCGATTCATCTTCGATCTCATTCCCCCTTCCCTGGAGGTAGTAGAGGATCTTTTCCGTTGTATTCTTGTTTGCGATAATCGAGGTCCCCACAACGGGGGATTTGTTGAAGTGTTTCGCCAAAAAAAGGAGGAGGGATTGATGAGTGGAGTTGTCGGAGGCAATCTGCGAAAGGGCATCCTCTCTCAGCCTCAAGATCGATTTTCTCGCCTCCTCCCTTACGTTAGTCACCTGGTCAAGAAAAAGCCTGGCCAAGACGCGGGGCGGAGTGGGTGTGCCGTCGGGAAGGAGCCCCTTGGATAAGGCAAGACGCTCGTCTGTGGGAATATTCCCCTCCTGCAGGAGCTTGAGATATTCTTTTTCTATGCCTGCAATGGTCATTTTAGAAAACTACAAATGGTTTTCTATTAGATATTCGGCTATTTGTACGGCGTTCAGCGCCGCTCCCTTCCTTACGTTATCGGACACGATCCACATATTGATGCCGTTGGCGATGCTGAAATCCTCCCTTATCCTCCCAACAAAGGTCTCGTCCTTTCCCGCGGCGACCGTGGCCAGAGGATAAATATTGTTACTCGGATCGTCCACCACTTGGACTCCGGGGGCTCCTTTAAGGATCTCCCTTACCTCATTGGGGGAGAGCTTTTTCTCGGTCTCTATATTTACTGACTCGCTATGGCCGTAGAATACGGGGACCCTCACGGTCGTTGCGGTAACTTCGATGCTGTCATCCTCCATTATCTTCTTGGTCTCGTTTGTCATCTTGATCTCTTCCTTCGTATAGCCGTTTTCGAGAAAGACGTCTATGTGGGGAAGACAGTTAAAGGCGATAGGGTGGGGATAGACAACGGCATTGCACTCCCTGGAGTTCAACACGGCCTTCGATTGCTCGGTAAGCTCCTTTATCGCCTTCATTCCGGTGCCGGAAACCGCCTGGTATGTGGAGACGACGACCCTCTTGATCCTCGCAACGTCGTGAATCGGCTTTAAGACCACCACCATCTGGATGGTAGAGCAGTTAGGATTGGCTATGATTCCCCTGTTCTTGTAATCCGCAATGGCGTGGGGATTTACCTCCGGCACCACAAGTGGGATATCCGGCTCCATCCTGAATGCGCTGGAATTGTCTATGACCACGGCCCCGGCGTCCGCGGCGGCGGGGCCGAACCTGAGGCTCCTGTCCCCGCCGGCGGAAAAGAGGGCTATGTCCACGCCCGAAAACGAACCCTCCCCGAGTACATCCACCGTAAATTCTCTGCCGTTGCACCTGATCTTCTTCCCCTTGGAGCGCTCCGATGCGAGGGGTCTAAGCTCCGCGACCGGAAACTTCCTTCCCTCCAACGTCCTTATCATCTCTTCTCCCACGGCGCCTGTTGCGCCGGCCACCGCAACGCTGTACTTCTTCTCAACCATAACTTGCTTCAGCACTCCTTTTCTATCCAACATTTAATGTTTTAATATTTTCCGCTATATAATCGCCCATCTCGTAGGTGGAAACCTTCCTTCCCTCCCCAATGAAGATATCCGCCGTCATCAGGCCGTCCGCAAGAGCCCTCCTTACCGCCCCCTCTATCATCTCGGCCGACTCTATCTCCATCAAGGAGTATCTCAACATCATCGAGGCGGACAGGATCGAGGCTATCGGATTGGCGACCCCTCTGCCGGCAATATCGGGGGCGCTCCCGTGCACCGGCTCGTACATCCCCACACCACCCGCTCCCCCATCCTTGACTTCCCCCAGGCTCGCCGACGGGAGCATCCCTATGGAGCCGGTCAGCATAGCCGCCTCATCGCTTATTATATCACCAAAAAGGTTTGTTGTCAAAATGGTATCGAAATCGCACGGCCTCCTTATCAGCTGCATGGCGCAGTTGTCCACGTACATATGCTCGACCGTAACGTCGGGGTATCCTTTCGCGACCTCGCTTACGACCTCCCTCCAGAGGGCCATCGATTCGAGGACGTTGGCCTTGTCTACTGAAGTCAGCTTTTTTCTCCTCTTCTCCGCAATCTTGAAGGCGGTATCGGCGATCCGCCTGATCTCCGACTCCGAATAGGACAGGGTATTGATCCCCACCCTCTGACCGCCCTCGTTTCTTATCCCTCGGGGCGTCCCGAAATAAATCCCCCCGGTAAGCTCCCTCACCACCATTATGTCGATGTCCCGGATCACCTCCTCCTTGATCGTGGAGGCCCCCACAAGCTCCGGGAAGACGATCGCCGGCCTCAGGTTGCAGAAGAGGCCGAGGGTGGACCTGAGCTTTAGGAGTGCCGCCTCGGGACGTTTGTCCGTTGGGAGACCGTCCCACTTGGGGCCGCCCACCGCTCCCAGGAGGACTGCGGAGGATTTTCCGATCACATCGAGCGTGTCCTCCGGCAACGGGACGCCGTACTCGTCAATCGCCGCACCCCCCACAGGGCACTCGACAAAATCAAACTTTATATCATCCTTTGAAGCATCCCTGGAATCGGAGACCGCATTTAAAACCTTTACCGCTTCCCGCGTTACCTCGACCCCAACCCCGTCCCCGGGTAGGAGTGCTATCTTATACCTCTTCATTTCCCCTTTTTTATCCCCTTCTTTATATGACCGATCAGCCCCCCGTCCGCCAAAAGCTCGGCCATAAAGGGGGGTATAGGCTTTGCGGAAAAGGTCTTTCCGGACGTGACGTTCTTTATCTCCCCTTTCCCCGTGTCCACCTCCACCTCGTCCCCCGCCTTTATTCCCCTTACCGCCTCCGGGGATTCGAGTATGGCAAGCCCAGTGTTGAAGGCGTTCCTGTAGAATATCCTCGCAAAGCTCTCGGCGATTACGATAGAGGTGCCGGACACCTTGATTGCGACGGGGGCGTGCTCCCTCGAAGATCCGCAGCCGAAGTTTCTCCCGGCGACCAGTATCCCGCCTGTGCGCACGCTCCCCCTGAAATCTGGGGCGTAGTCCTCCAGGGCATGGGAACCCAGCTCCTCCGGGTCGGAGGTGTTTAGAAACCTCGCCGGGATTATCGCATCGGTGTCCACATCATCGCCCACTTTGTATGCCCTTCCCTTATGTCTCATGCTGACCCCCCCCTTTTTTTTAAAATATCGCTTCAATCCATTCCGACGCCACCTGCATCCGCCCTCCCCCGTCAGCAAAACCCGCCCGACCCCGCCCAATCTTTTTTACCCGGGATCCCTACCTGTGGATGAGGACGAGGTTGTCCCGATGTACCACCTCGTCCGGGTGTTTATCCCCCTTCCCTCTCCGTATCTCGCCGGTCTTCTTTCCCTTTATCTCCATGAGTTCGTGATAGTTGTAATTCACCTGTCCCCTGGCGAACTCCTCCCCCTCGGGCCCCAATAGAGAGACTATCTCCTTCTCCTTGAAATTTCCCGTGACCATAACGATTCCGCCGGGCAGCAGGCTCTTCCCCCCGTTGACTATCGCCTTGAAGGCGCCCTCGTCCACCTCGATCGTTCCGGTAACCTTAGGCGAGTACCTGATCCAGTATTTTTTGCTCTTCATCCCGACTTTCTTCGGGAGAAAAAGGGTCCCCACATCTTTGGCGTCAAAAATATCGATTATGGAGTCCTTCTGGACTCCACTTCCGATTATCGCCGGTATTCCCATCTCGACGGCCATCTGTGCCGCCTCGACCTTTGTCTTCATCCCTCCGACCCCGACCTTGGTCGAGGTGTCCGCCGCGAGATGGCTTGCCTCCTCCTTGACGTTTTTCACAATCGATATCAATTTGGCATCTTTATGGAGATTCGGGTCCTTGTCGTAGAAACCCGCGGTATCGGTCAACAGCAGGAGGAGGTCGGCCTCGACGAGGTTTATCGTCTGGGCGGCGAGAAAATCGTTATCGCCGAGGCGAATCTCGTCGACTACCACCGTGTCGTTTTCGTTGATTATCGGGATTATCCCCAAATCGAGAAGGGTGAAGATCGTGTTTCTCGCGTTGATGAACCTGTGTCTGTAGCTCAGGTCCCTGTTTGTCAGGAGTATCTGGCCGACTACGATCCCGTGGTTCTCGAACGAGCGCTCATATGCCCTCATGAGGGATGTCTGCCCGACGGAGGCGGCCGCCTGCAGCTCGGCCATCGCAGTCGGCTTCGCGAGAAAGCCGAGCTTGGGCACTCCCGCCGCTATCGCGCCGGAAGACACTATTACACACTCGATTCCCCGCTCCTTTACAGCGGCGATCTCTGATGTGATCCTCTCAATGGCGACGATATTAAGGCCTTCCTTTGCCGTGAGGACGCCGCTCCCTATCTTTACAACGGCCCGCTTTACGTTTCCTATCAGCTCTTTTCGCATAATATCAATTAATCACGTCAATCACGCCTCTAAAAGGGGAATACCGCCCTCCCCGATGTCTACTCCGCCTCTTTTTTACCAAGCCCCTCCATCACGCCATACACGGCATTCAGGAGCCTCTTGGTTCCATCCCCATTGATAGCAGAAATGGGGAAAATGTCAATATCTAATGTGGAGAGTCGATCCACAAGCTCGTCAAATTTCTCTTTGGAGCCGGGGAGGTCTGTCTTGTTCGCCGCCACCACCTGGGGCTTTTGATAGAGGGCCGTGCTGAAGGATTTAAGCTCGGAGTTCAGAATCTCGTAATCCCGGGCCGGGTCCCTCCCGCTCTGCGGATTCAGGTCAAGGAGGTGAATCAGGACCTTGGTCCTCTCCACGTGCTTCAGGAATCTCGTCCCCAACCCCACCCCCTTATGCGCCCCCTCGATGATCCCGGGGATGTCGGCCATCACGAAACTCCTCCCGCCGTCGAGGGATACGATCCCGAGGGTCGGGGTAAGGGTGGTAAAGGGATAGTCGGCGATCTTCGGCCTCGCCCTGGAGATCTTGCTTATCAGGGTAGACTTGCCGGCGTTCGGAAACCCAATAATGCCGACGTCGGCGATAACCTTGAGGGAGAGGCGGATAACTGCCGACCTTTCGGGACCTCCCTTCTCAAATTCCCTGGGCGCCCTGTTTGTCGGGGAGGCGAAGCGTGCGTTTCCCCTGCCCCCCCTTCCGCCCTTGAGCAGAAGAACCTTGACGTCCGGCTCGACCACATCGACGATCAGCTCTCCTTTTTGAGCGTCCAGAACCTCGGTTCCCATCGGAACGGGTATTATTAGGTCTTTTCCGTTTTTCCCGTGCTGATCCTTGCCCTTCCCGTGGGCGCCGCGCTTTGCGGCCCAGTGCTGCCTGTACTTGTAGTCGAGGAGGGTGGACATCTGGGGATTTCCGACTATATAGACGTCTCCGCCGTTCCCGCCGTCGCCGCCGTTCGGTCCGCCTTTTGGGACGTACTTTTCCCTGCGAAAGCTCATGCAGCCGTCGCCACCGGCCCCTGACTTTATCTCTATTGTCGCCTCGTCAACGAACTTCACCCCGAATATCCCCCATAAAAAAAGGGCGAACGATCTCAAGTCTCCTCAAGCCTACGTCCGCCCTTTGATTTTCCGTCTATTGCTATATTTTCAGAATCGTTCGAGCCTCAAATACCCGTAATTCTAATTATTTCAATGGATGAATATCAAATCCCGCTTGGATCCATATAATATATAAGGATTCGTAAGGGTTGAGGAGTCCTCCGAAACATTATCATTCGTTTGAGAATATTTTAGAATCGATCGCCGTCCCCCTTGCAACCCTCATCCCTTTGCACAGATCACCCACTTGCATCCTCATTCTTTCTGACTCCACCCCTCCATTATCCCCATCCCCTCCGCCCGCGACGGCCGACCGACAAGACAAAAACCGTTATCAGTCTTCGGTGATGACGCTGACTTTCTTCTTGCCGCCGGAGATATTACCGAACTCTACTTTCCCGTCTATCAGGGCAAAAAGGGTGTGATCCTTTCCCATCCCCACATTGACTCCCGGGTGAATTTTCGACCCCCGCTGGCGGACGATGATGCTCCCCGCGCTGATCGTCTGTCCGGCCCCGCACTTGAGGCCCAATCTCCTGCCCGCGCTGTCCCTTCCGTTTCTGGAACTTCCCTGTCCCTTTTTGTGTGCCATGGCTGACTCCTAAAAGTTCTCCCTCATTTATATAAAATTAATCCAAGATAATTACTTCACAAATTATCTATCTCCAACCCTACTTACCACTTCCGTTAAGACATCCACTTAAAAGTGCCCCCCCACGCTGCAATAAATCCGATTCCCCCCCATCCCCCCCTGCTAACCAAAACAGCCAGATTCGCAATTTACCCAAACCCCAAAGGGAAATGGAGATTTACACGACTATCTCGTCGATCTTGATTCTCGTCTGGTCCTGCCTGTGTCCCTGCTTTCTCCTGTATCCCTTTCTTCTCTTGTACTTAAGGACGGTTATCTTCTTCCCCTTCCCCTGGGAGACGATGGTCCCTGAAACCTTTGCGCCCTTTACATTTGGAGAGCCGACCTTCGGCTCTTTATCCCCCCCAACCATAAGGACGTCTTCAATATCGATCTTATCCCCGACGTTTCCCGACAGCTTTTCCACGGAGATGGTATCTCCGGAAGACACCCTGTACTGTTTACCGCCGGTCTTGATTACTGCATACATACTTTTTCTGCTCCCCTCCCTAAAACATAAAGACAACCTAAGGCATAGGTTGATTAAGAACTTAAAAAACTAAATAGATTCAATAGAAACTATTAATTATATTTCTTTTTGAATTATCTTGTCAAGATAATTGTTGAAAAATTTTGATACAAAATATATGATCCCCCTCTTGCGATATTTTGTAATATTTTCATTTCAATCCCCTTTAGGCCTTAGCCTTGAAGGTTTTAGTACTCTAAAGGGGATTATCAAATTGAAGGTTGTGCCATTTTTTCTGACAACGCCCTTTTTCATTCTTAATCGATAAGGGATGTCGGGGATAAATCTTGACTGGAAATGTTATTACTGTTATAATGTTTTTGGGGTTTTACTATTATTAAAAAGGTCGGGGGCACATTGAAAAAAGTATTGATAGTAGAAGATTCCGAACTCACGCGGGAGATGGTTAAGGATACGCTCTCCACAAAAGGCTACGAAGTCGTCGAGGCGAAGGACGGGCTCGAGGGGATCAGGCTTGCCTACGAGCAAAATCCCGATCTCATCATATTAGATGTGATTATGCCGAGGATGGACGGGATATCTCTATGTAAGATCTTAAGCCAGGGCTCGGAGACCAGGGATATACCGATAATAATGCTGACTTCCAGGACATCCTCGAAGGATGTGAAGAAGGGTCTCGATGCGGGAGCGGTTGATTATATAAAAAAGCCATTTGACGAGATCGAGCTTCTTGCCAGGGTGAAATCGGCGCTCAGGGTCAAGTCGTACAAGACACAGATAGATTTTCTCAAGGCCAAGCTTAATGAGCTCTCGACCACCGACGAGCTGACCGATCTCAAAAACGCCGGCTACTTCTGGGATTACCTGAACCGCGAGATAAACAAAATCCCCCGACTCAAAAAGCCTCTTTCGCTGATCATTATTGACATCGATAACTTCAAGCGGGTAAACGACAATTTCGGGCATCTCGTGGGAGACAGGGTGCTGAAAGAGATCGCGACAATTTTAACGGTGAACCTGCGCAAATACGACCTACTGGCAAGGTACGGCGGGGAAGAATTTGTGGTGGTCCTTATAGACACCGACGAGGACGGGGCCTTCAAGGTGGCCGAAGACCTTAGAAGAAAGATCGGGGAAAATGTATTCAAAGAGAATGGAAAGAACTTTCATCTCTCAGCGAGCGCAGGGGTGGCCTCCGTCGTGCCGGATATGCCTAAGAACGCGATAAACACCATATCCCTTTTTGAACGGGCCGACAAGGCCCTAAACGAGGCCAAGACGAAAGGGATGGGGATGAGCGTGATTACGCCTATCTCATACGATGAAGATAAATTCGAGAATGAGGCAATAAATAAAGTGTAATCACGGATAAAAACCAAAGACTCGAAAAGGGCGTTTTTTTCTTGAAGCAAATAATAAAATGATAGCAATCGATATAAAGTGCGACAACGGCCACATCTTTGAAGGATGGTTTTCCGACAGCGATTCGTTTAAGGAGCAGAGGGAAAAACTCCTTATAAGCTGCCCGTATTGCGGCTGCAACGATGTCGAGCGGATACCGTCGACCTTTTCCATCGGCAACAGGTCGATCCCGGCAAACTCAAACGCCTCGGTAAATAAAGCAGGGGACAATAAGGGAAAGGTTCCGATACCCATCCAGGCAAACCTCTACGAGCTCCAGGAATACATAAGCAAGCACTTCGAGGATGTGGGGACCGGCTTTGCGGAGGAGGCGCTGAAAATCCATCTCGGTTTCGAGGAGAAGAAAAATATCCGCGGCACCACTACCGAAGAAGAGGAGAGGGAGCTTATGGAAGAGGGGGTTCCCTTTGTAAAGATCCCGATAATCAAGTTCGACAGCTGAGGGGAGATCGATTATTGTCAAAGGGAGCATTGACACAACGACTCATTGGACTGCGTTTTTAAAAGACTGCATTCCTGTTAAATACGGATTGAAGCGCCGACGATCTTTTCGGTCGGAAGGCCGAACTTTTATTAATAAATTGATTACGTAGCGACCTTCCCCGAATAGTCCACAGAAGATCGTCTCAAAGCATAAAGTAGCACTTTAAGAACGAGCCTGCAGGAAATATTAGTAATATTTTTACTTTCAATCTTTATACTCTTTAACCTTGACTTCCTTCTCCTTTTTGTTATAATTCGGGTAAAATGATTACCCGATAAGTGAAGATAGTGAAAAATCTCAGGCAAACCCTCACGATTGCATCCGTAGTCGTCTCCTTGACGATTTTGGGCTTTACCGTCTTCGGAAAGCGTGGATTCATCAGTTTTATGACGATGAAAGAGAGGAAAAAGAGCATCTCCCTCGAAATCGAGAGCCTGCAGAACCAAAACAGCGCCCTAAAGGACGAGCTCATCCGCCTTAAGAGCAAGGAATATCGTGAGCGCGTCGTCAGGTCAAAGATGGGGATGGCAAAGGATGGGGAAGTTATTTACATTTTCACCCCAGAGTAAGTCATGTTTTGTAATCTATGCGGAACAAATCTTCCGGATGGCTCACTCCAATGCAGTAAGTGCAAGAATTTCTTTCCGATAAACCTCGAAGAGCGAAGCTACAAGGTAATCCTCGAATCCTTTACCGACTATAACGCAAAAAAGGAGACGGCGAAGTACCTTGCCTCTCGCTCAAAAGAGAGCAATCTAAAAAGTATCTTATTGAGGCTCGATAATCTCCCCCTTGTCATCTCGAACAGAATGCCAAAGGGAAGGGCCGCCGAGCTTGAGCGCAACTTCACCAAGCTTGGGGCCCGGGTGAAGTTCGTCCCCGTAATCGAGAGTCCAGAGGATAAACAGAGGCTAATCGAGGAGCTGAGACGTCCCTTAAAAAGGTCTTATCTCAACGAAATGAAGCTCGAGATCCCGGAGTCGGTCGAGAAGCTCGAAGCGGAGACAAAATCTATAAATCCGAGCCTCAGGTATTTCATTTTATTACTGGTTTTTCTTTTGATTGGGCTCTCCCTGGCGTTCATGTACCAGTACTACAAGAAATTCTACGAGACCAATCAGCCGATCGGCCCTGGGGTTTCCCCCACCTCTCCCGCAGAAACTCCCTCGGAGGCTCCCGTCTCCCCGTTGCCGGAGACAACTCCGGAAGAAAAAAACGAGGGGGAAAATCCGACCATTGACACGGGTACGCTTAAGAAGGAACCGGAAATAGAGATCCCCGATTTGACGGCAAAATCCTCCCGTTCGTCATATGCCGAGGGAGTGGAACTTTTTCAAAAGGGGCGGTTTGAAGAGGCCCTGAAGATATTTCTCAAGGCGCTCGGTGAAAATCCAAACGACACGGCGCTGAAGAGGAGCGTCTCAATATGCTATTCGGCCATGGGATGGCAGGAGTTGAAAAAAAACAACATCGAGGGGGCGAAAGTCCACTTCAGCAATTCCCTTCATTATTCAAATCAGGAATTCTCGACGTATAAGGGGTTGGGACGGATCTCCGAAGTCGAGGGCGATTTAAGATCGGCGGAGAAATACTACAGAACCGCAATGAAGCTGAATCCCGAGGACGACGATATTTTGATGTACCTCGGGTATGTTTTATATCAGCAGGAAAAACTCGAAGAGGCGCTGGTATTCATCAAAAGGTATTCCGAAAAACACCCCAACGACGAGCTCGCCAAGCAATATCTTGCCAAGATCGAGCGCGAGTATTCCATCGAGGGCGCCTTCGACAAAAAGGAGGGGAGCCACTTCGTCATCAAGTACGAGGGGGGCTCCCGGGAAGTTGTAGGGAACTTTCTCTTGACCACCCTCGAGGAGGTATACGAGAAGGTCGGGGTGACCCTCGGCAGATACCCCACGAAAAAACTCACCGTAGTCCTATACGCAGACAAGGAGTTCAAGGAGGCGACAAAAACCCCTGACTGGGCGGGCGCCCTGTTTGACGGAAAGATACGGATTCCGATAAAGGGGCTGACCGGAAAAACCGAAGAGCTAACCGCAATGGTCACCCACGAATACACCCATGCCGTGATCTTCGACATCGCCGGCTCGGGATGCCCGGTCTGGCTCCATGAGGGATTGGCCCAATATATGGAGGGAAAGTCGACAGTGGAGGCCGACGAGCTCGTTCTCGAATATTACAGACGATACAAAGACCTCCCGTCGCTGAGACAGTTCTCAGGGGGATTTATGGGCCTTGGGACGACTCAGGCCTATTTCGCATATATGTACAGCCTCTCCGGCACCAACTACATGATAAAGACGTACGGAATCGGCTTTATAAGGGACCTCCTGGAAGCGATCGGCGAGGGGAAGGAATTCGACGAGGCCTTCACCGAGACATACTACATCACTTTCGACTCCTTCATGAACCGCTGGAAGAACAGCCTGAAGAACAAGTCGTAAGTACAACCTTTTAATCCATATTATCAAGTTTTAATCCCAGAATTGTTATTGTAAAAACGATTGTAATAAAGCCCCCTTCTCTCGAATAAATATCACGAATGGAGCTTAAAAAACCACTTGTTATATGACCGCTCTACCACTCCACGCCAAATAGCGATCGATGCTAATGAAATCGGAAAACCACAAGGAACACACAGAGACCTCTTTGAAAATCTTATATTTATTCACTAAAAAATTGGCCTTCCTTCGCTGTTATCAGTAGCTACCGTACATGACTTAAAGGAAATTTCATATTCCTAACGCAGATAATCTAAGTCCTTTAAAATCAGGAGGAGGAGAATCTCCCAATTTCTACATATTTTAGATTTCGTAGTGCGATCATACATATTGAAAGGTGATAACATTAGAATATTATTAGAAAAATTTTCTTGACATACAGAAATAAAATTGTTATCTTAAACTCTGCCGTTTTTATATCCTTATTGACAACAAAAACTGTTTTTTCAGGGACTTCGCTCTATTCTGATTTAATATTATAAATAACAGGAATAAAAAAATGAATAGAAAAATAGCTGTAAGTAATTTCCTTTCGACATTAGTAAATATTTTCAAGTCCAAGAAATACTTCACTATAATAATAGTCCCTCAAAAAGCCCAAAAGGTACACAAGTTCAAGATCTCCGATCTTTCCTTGACGATCCTGGGGGTTTTGACTCTCTTTTTCATCATCATTTCCGGATTTATGCTCTTTAACTACTTCGAGTTGGTCTCCAAGGCCACCACCGTGGGCGACCTGAGAGAGACAAACATGAGACAGAAGGAGAAGATCCGGGAGTTTCAGGACAAGATAGATACCTTAGAAGCCCAGATGGAAAAGATCCGTCAATTCGACGAGAAACTCAGGATAATCACCAACATCGGCGAATATACTAAGGGAGAGGAGATGTTCGGCGTCGGCGGCCCGCTGCCCGAAGAGGGGGAAAGCGTGACGGATGTCGATAAGTATACAAAATCATTGATGAAGGAGATAAGCGTCGACCTCGACAAGCTCCAGGAGGAATCGAAGCTTCGAGAGGAGAGCATCCAGGAGCTTTTGAGCTTCCTCGAGGATCAAAAGAACATCCTGGCCAGCACCCCCTCCATCTGGCCGGCCCGGGGATTTATAACGTCCGGCTTCGGCTATAGGCGCTCCCCATACACCAAGACCCTCAGGATGCACGAGGGCCTCGATATTGCCAATAAGGTTGGAACGGCGGTGATTGCCCCGGCAGACGGTATCGTCGTATTCGCCGGAATCGAGGGGGGATACGGCAAGCTCCTCACCATCGACCACGGATACGGAATCGCGACACGCTACGGACACCTCGATTCAATCCTCGTCAAGGAGGGGGACAAAATCAAGAGGGGTGCAAAGATCGGAACCATCGGACAGACGGGACTCACGACCGGGCCCCACCTGCACTATGAGGTCCGTGTAAACAGCGTACCAGTGAATCCGAAGAACTACATTTTGAATTAAAACACTTGTCATCTCAGTTATCGGATTACAAAATAACTTCATCAAGGTAATTGGGAGATACTTGGGAGCGGAAGAGATAATTGGGAGCGTAAGATATTTATCAGGGAAGGAGAGTTCATTAAAGCCGAGAGGTTTTAAATATCGCTAAAGCAACCCCGACGGGAAACCCTCCTTCGGGGTTTATTCTTAATTCCAAATCGTCTCAAGTACGGAGGAGAACACCATGTTTGGCGCCGTATTAAAAAAGATAATCGGTTCTAAAAACGAGAGGGAAATAAGGCGGATGCTTCCCATCGTCGAGGCAATAAATGCCCTCGAGCCGGAGATGATGAAGCTCTCCGACATGGACCTCAGGGCAAAGACGGAGGAGTTCAAAAAAAGGCTTGGAGAGGGGTGGGAGCTGGATGATCTCATAGAGGAGTCCTTCGCCGTGGTCAGGGAGGCGTCCCGGAGAACCATCGGGCTGAGGCACTTCGACGTGCAGCTTATCGGCGGCATAGTCCTACACGAGGGGAAGATCGCCGAGATGAAGACCGGCGAGGGAAAGACCCTCGTGGCAACGCTCCCCGCATACCTTAACGGCCTCACCGGAAGGGGCGTCTACATCGTCACCGTAAACGACTACCTGGCGAAAAGAGACAGAGAGTGGATGGGGCGTATATTTGAGTTTCTGGGACTTACCGTCGGCGTAATCCTCCACGACATGAGCGACGAGGAGAGAAAAGCCGCCTACGCCTGCGACATAGTCTACGGGACGAACAACGAATACGGCTTCGACTACCTCAGGGACAACATGAAGTTCAACCTCGAAAACTACGTCCAGAGGGAGCCATTCTTCGCCATCGTCGACGAGGTGGACTCGATTTTGATCGACGAGGCCAGAACCCCCCTCATAATCTCCAGCCAGGTGGACAGGGACTCTCACCAGTACGATACCCTGAAGCCCCTTATTAAGAGGCTCGTTACGAGGCAGAAGGAGCACGTAAATAACCTCTTCGTGAAGGCAGTGGAGCTGGAAAAGGGGGGCGATTTCGAGGGATCTATGATAAACCTCATCCGCGTGGAGAGGGGGGACCCGAAAAACAGGCGGCTTTTGAAACTGCTCGCCGACAGAAAAGAGATAAAAAAAGAGATGACCCGCATGGAGGGCTATATAGCTAGGGACAAGAGGACGCAGGAGCTCGAAGAGGGACTCCTCTACATGTTCTCGGAGAAGGAGCACAACGTCTCCTTCACCGAGGAGGGCCAGGGCATTATCAGGACCTCCCTAGGGGACCTTTTCGACTTCGGCGACATCAACGAAGAGTACATCAAGATAGAGCAGGACGAGTCGTTGTCCACCGCCGAGAAGGAAAACAAGAAGAAGGCGGTGGGGATGGAATTCGAGGACAAGACCGAAAAGATCCACAACCTCTCCCAACTCCTCAAGGCGTACACCCTCTTTGAAAACGACGTGGATTATGTCGTTAATAACGGGGAAGTAATAATAGTCGATCAATTCACGGGAAGGATGATGCCGGGGCGGCGCTACAGCGACGGCCTCCACCAGGCCCTCGAGGCGAAGGAGGACGTCACTATAGCAAAGGCTACGAGGACCGTAGCCACGGTCACCCTTCAGAACTACTTCAGGATGTTCGAAAAGCTCGCCGGCATGACCGGAACCGCAGACACAGAGGCGGAGGAGTTCAACAAGGTCTACAAGCTTGACGTGATGGTAATTCCCACAAACAGGCCCCTCAGGAGAGATGAATACTCCGATCTCATCTACAAGACCGAGAACGGAAAGTTTCTGGCGGTGGCCGACGAGATCGCGGAGCTCAACAGGGAGGGGAGACCGGTCCTCGTCGGAACGACATCCATTGAAAAATCGGAGAAGCTCTCCCGACTCCTCAAGATGAGGAAGATACCCCATCTGGTGCTGAACGCCAAGCACCACGAGCGGGAGGCGGAGATAGTGAGCGGGGCCGGCCAGTACGGCGCCGTAACAATCGCAACTAACATGGCCGGGAGGGGAACCGACATCGTCCTCGGCGATGAAGTTCCGGAGCTGGGGGGACTCCACATTATCGGAACGGAGCGCCATGAGAGCAGGAGGATCGACAACCAGTTGAGGGGCCGCTCCGGCAGGCAGGGGGACAAGGGATCGTCCCAGTTCTACCTATCCCTCGAAGACGACCTTCTGAGGATCTTCGGGGCGGACAGGATCATGTCCGTGATGAACCGCCTCGGGATGGAGGAGGGGGAGGCGATCGAGCATAGCCTCCTCACCAAGGCGATCGAGAACGCCCAGAGGAAGGTCGAGGGAAACAACTTTTCCATCAGAAAGAACCTCCTTGAATACGACGACGTGATGAACAAGCAGAGAGAGGTCATCTACGAGAGGCGCAGGGAGATTCTGGGAAAGGACGATCTCAGAGACGACATCATGGAGATGATCGAGGAGAAGGTCGAAGAGATCATGTATTTATATACCTCCGACAAGGGCTTCATCGAGGACTGGGACGCCATAGGGATAGCGGAATCGATCATGACCTACTTCTCCATGCCGATAAACCTCGAAGACCCGCAAATCTCCGAGATGAACAATGACGATTTCGCCGACTGGCTCCTGGACAGCGTGACCAAGAGGTACATGGCGAAGGAGGAGCACCTCACCCCGCCCCTCATGAGACATCTTGAGAAGATGCTTATGCTCGAAACCCTGGACTCCAACTGGCGGGATCACCTGGAGGCGATGGATCAATTGAAGGAGGGGATCGGGCTTCGGGCCTACGGCCAGAGAAACCCGTTGATCGAGTACCAAAAAGAGGGATTCAATCTCTTCTCCGAGATGGGGGAAAACGTCAAGGGGGAGCTTCTCGGCAAAATATTCAGGGTACAGATAGCCAGGGAAGAGGAGGTAAGGCCGAGACTCGCCATCGACAACCTCAACCTCGTCCACAGGGATTTCACCGGGGCCATGGCCGCGGCCGCCTCTCAGGCGGAGGCGGGGGAGGCGATGCAGACAAACAGGGGCGAAGACTCCGCACCACAAAAACCGAAGACGGTGGTCCGGGAGAGCGCGAAAATAGGCAGGAACGACCCCTGCCCCTGCGGAAGCGGAAAGAAATACAAAAAGTGCTGCGGGAAGGTGGCGGAGGCGTCATAGAGAGAATCTCGATCCACCCGCCTCAAGACTCAAAGACATAAAAACGGTTGAAAGGCCTCAGGTTCTGCTTGATTTGTACGTCTCAACTTTTTTTAGCAGTGGGAGGTAGAGGACGGGGACGGCTTTTTAAAATACCCACATTATGTACACTTGAAGCAGGGCTTTCATCGTAAACGTTATTTGAAACCGATTCTGATCTGTTATTGAGTTACAGAAGTTGAATAAAAGAAAGTACACCATTAATCCTTACGACTTTACCTGCCCCGGCTTTCGCGCGGCGGGTGTGGCCTCCGGTATAAAGGGAGACGGCGCCCTCGACCTTGGTCTGATCGTCTCCGACTCTCCGACTAATGCCGCCGCCGTCTTCACGAAAAACCGGGTGAAGGCCGCCCCGTTGACAGTCGCGGCGGAAAGGGTCAGGGGAAACTCGATCAGGGCCGTCCTCGCAAACAGCGGAAACGCAAACGCCTGCACGGGAGACGGGGGGGTCTCGGACGCCGAAAATACGACCTGGGTCGTGGCGAGCCTGCTGAAGCTTCCACCGGAGGGGGTGATCCCGGCCTCCACCGGAGTCATCGGTCAGAGGCTTCCCGCGGAAAATATAAACAGTGCCGCAAGGGGGCTCGTATCCTCGCTTAAGCCCGAGGGCTTCGTCGAATTCGCCGAGGCGATAATGACCACCGACACCTTCTCCAAGATATCAAAGAGGATTTTTTCGGCGGGAGGTTGCGACTACACGATATTGGGGATCGCCAAGGGGGCCGGGATGATCAGGCCAGACATGGCGACGATGCTCTCGTTTATCGTGACCGACGCCCCGATACGCAAAGACGCCCTCAGCAAAGCCCTCAAGGGGGCGGTCGAGGTATCGTTCAACGCCATCACCGTAGACGGGGACACCAGCACAAACGACATGGTCATCTTGATGGCAAGGGACGACGCTGCGTTCAAGGGGGACGTAGATACCTTGGCGGCCATCGAGGACAAGTTTAGGGAAAACCTCGGATCTCTCTTAGTGGAGCTTGCCGAGATGATCGTTAAGGACGGCGAGGGGGCGACAAAGATGGTGTCTATAAAAGTTTTGGGCGCCCCGAACAAGAGGACGGCGAGGGATGTTGCGTTCAGGGTCGCCAACTCCCCCTTAGTCAAGACCGCCTTTTTCGGCGAGGACCCGAACTGGGGGCGCATAATGGGGGCGGTGGGCTGCGTCGAGGGCGACTTCGACCCGATGGGGGCGGACATATACTTCAACGACCTGAAATTGGTGTCGGGCGGGGTGGGAAACGGGATCGAGAGCGAGAGGGCGGCGGCCCGGATCATGAAAAACCGCAGGTTTGACGTCACCATCGACCTCAAGGGGGGGAAATCCACTTTCACCGTTCTGACGACCGACTTTTCTTTCGACTATGTTAAAATTAACGCTGAATACAGAAGCTGAAAGATGAAGATATTTAAGGCGGTTAGGGCACCATTTTTTACGGCGTCGATAGTGCCGATCCTCTTGGGGGGCGTGGAGGCGGCCAGATATTTAAGGGGAGTGGGGGGATCTTTTGATTTTCTCCTCTTTTTCCTCGCCCTGATAGGCGGTCTCTCCTTTCACGCCTCGGCAAACGTCATTAACGACTATTTCGACCATCGTGGGGGAACAGACAATATAAATAAGTACTACAACCCCTTTTCCGGAGGGAGCAGGCTCATTCAGGACGGGATTTTGACCCCAAGGGAGACCCTCAATATCTCCCTCTTTTATCTGTTCCTGGGGATAGCCATCGGTATCTACCTGTTGTATCGCACCGGGCCGCTCCTTTTGATCTTCGGTCTCTCGGGAATATTTTTCACGCTGGCATACTCCATAAACCGATTCGGCCTGTCCTATATCGGGAGGGGCCTGGGCGATCTTACCATCGGATTGAGCTTCGGGCCCATTATGCTTTTGGGGACATACTACGTTTTGACGCTGAAACCCTGCTCGCCTTCGACTGTGCTTCTCTCCGTTCCGGTGGCCTTCTTGATAACGCTGGTCCTCTTCGTAAACGGCTACCCGGACTACGAGGCGGACAGGATAACCAACAAGCATTCCGGGGTGGTCTCCCTCGGGAGGAAGAGGGCGAGATACGCCTACCTCGCGATGGTCGCGGCCACATATTTATCCGTGATCCTTGGAGTAGTTTTTAAAGTAATCCCTCCCTTCGCCCTACTTTCGCTCTTGACCCTGCCCCTGGCGGTCAAGGCGGTGTCTACGCTCTTTCGTGAATACGAAGATCCGGTGGCCGTGGTTTCCGTCTGCGGGATGACGGTTGGGCTGCACCTTTTGACCGGCCTCCTCCTCGCATTGGGGATAGGGATCCACATTTTTATATAGATGTTCTTTTCTTGCCGGGGCATGGAAGAAGATGGGGAGCGTCTTTCGCAATTTTGGGATGAAGAGGGACAAAAGGTTCCTCAATTTATATATGGTTGGTTTTTTTAATAACAGTGCTGTGGACGGATATTTACACTACGGAACGGGGGGTGTTAATCAATTTTAAGATTGCTGTTTTTTGTCTTGCAAAAAACATTGCTTTATGTTATAAAATAGGATTTGAAACTACACACACCCGCAGATTGGGGGCAGGGCGGTGGTTACTGGATACCATCTGGGGTATCCGGGCTCCCGGGCCCCGGCGGGTGGAGGAAAAAAACCGGTAAGGGGGAAAAAATGAGCTACATATCTATGAAGGAGCTCCTCGAAGCGGGGGTTCACTTCGGCCATCAGACAAAGAGATGGAACCCGAAGATGAAGAAATACATCTTCGGGGCGAGAAACGGGATCTACATCATTGACCTTCAGAAGACAATCAAACTTTTCGACGATGCCTACGAGTTTGTTCGTGAACTTTCAAACGACGGGGGCACGGTCCTCTTTGTGGGGACAAAGCGCCAGGCCCAGGAGGCGATCGCAGAGGAGGCCGGGCGGTGCGGGATGCACAACGTCAACGGGAGGTGGCTCGGCGGCACACTCACCAACTTCTCCACCATTAAAAAAAGCATAGACCGATTGAAGAAGCTTGAGGCCCTATTGGCGGACTCCTCGGCGGAGTCCCTGTCAAAAAAGGAGAGGCTGAGCCTTGCCCGACAGAAAGAGAAGCTCGAAAAGAACCTTGGGGGAATCAAGGACATGGAGGGTATTCCGGAATGCATCTTCGTGGTGGACCCGAGAAAGGAGCGGATCGCAATACACGAGGCGAAGAAACTGGAAATACCCATCATCGCCGTTGTGGACACAAACTGCGACCCAGAACAGATAGACTTCGTCATCCCTGGAAACGACGATGCAATCCGAGCCATAAGGCTTTTCGCCTCGAGGATCGCCGACGCAATTCTTGAGGGGAAGAAACAGAAGGGGGTAGAGGTGATCGAGGGAATGGGGGATGACGAGTCGGACGAAAAACCGACGGAGGTGAAGTACGAAGAGGCAAAAGTGGACGCGGCTTCATCGGATGCCGACGGCACGGGCGAAGGTGAAGGGGAAAACGCGACCGCCGACGTTGATGTGACCGAAGCCGACGGAGACACGACCGAGGAAGACGTCGAGGCCTAAGAAGACAGCGGTGATCAGTGATTAAAACAGGATAGATTGAACGACACCCCCGGTCTGTTGTCCGGGGCTTTAAGGAGTTGATAATGGAGATTAATGCACAGATTGTAAAGGAGCTGAGGGAAAAGACCGGCGCCGGGATGATGGACTGCAAGGGCGCCCTGACGGAGGCCGGCGGAGACATGGAGAAGGCGATCGAGTTCTTGAGGAAGAAGGGGCTTTCCCGGGCCGCGAAGAGGGCGGGAAGGGCCGCAAACGAAGGGGCCGTCGGCTCTTATATCCACATGGGCGGGAAGATCGGGGTCTTGGTGGAGGTGAACTGCGAGTCAGACTTTGTGGCGAAAAACGAGGATTTTCAGTCGTTCGCAAAGGACATCGCCATGCATATCGCCGCTTCGTCCCCCCTTTACCTCAACGAGGAGGACGTTCCCGGCGATGTCATAGAAAAGGAGAGGGAGATTTACAAGGCGCAGGCCAAGGATTCGGGAAAGCCGGACAGCGTAATCGACAAGATAGTCGATGGAAAGCTCAAGAAGTTCTACACCGAGGTGTGCCTCTTGGATCAGCCCTACGTCAAGGACACCGACATGAGTGTTACCGATTACCTCAACAACTTTATCTCAAAGACCGGTGAGAATATCGTGATAAGACGTTTCGTTCGCTTTCAGCTCGGGGAGGAACTGTAGTCTGACGGAGATGGAGACTTTTTTTCGGGAGTAAATATTGGCAGGCTCTGTTTACAAGAGGATTCTACTCAAGCTCTCCGGCGAGATCCTGTCGGGATCCGACGGCTTTGGCATTTCCGCAGACGCCATAGAGTACATAACTAAAGAGGTGGAAAAGGGTTTCAATACGGGCGTGGAGATGGCCCTCGTCGTCGGCGGGGGCAACATCTTTCGGGGCATCTCCGCAGGCTCCCAGGGGATAGACAGGGCCACGGCCGACTATATGGGGATGCTCGGCACGGTCATAAACGGCCTCGCCCTGCAGAGCTATCTGGAAAATCGCGGGCTCGACACGAGGCTTCAGACGGCCATAGAGATGAGGGCAGTTGCTGAGCCTTACATAAAAAGGAGGGCGGTGCGTCATCTGGAAAAGGGGAGAATAGTAATATTCGCCGGGGGCACCGGAAACCCCTATTTCACAACGGACACCGCCGCGGCGCTTCGCGGAATGGAGATAGGCGCCGATGTAATCCTAAAGGCGACCAAGGTGGACGGCGTCTACGATAAAGACCCGGTGTCGAACCCCGACGCAAAGATGTTTGACGAGATCAAATTTATCGACGCCTTGAGCCTGGGGCTTAAGGTAATGGACTCGACGGCCTTGTCCCTCTGCATGGACAACAAGCTTCCCATAATCGTCTTTAATCTCCTTGAGGCGGGAAACATCGAAAAGGTCGTCTCTGGTCAAAAAATTGGAACGATAGTAAGAGGTGATAAATAATGGACGAAGTGCTCGAAGACTTAAAAAAAACGATGGAAAAATCGATAGGCTCCTTTAAAAGCGAGCTTAAGAAGATCCGTACCGGCAGGGCGTCAACCGCGCTTTTAGACGGGATAATGGTGGACTACTACGGCACTCCAACACCCCTAAACCAGCTCGGTACGATATCAACCCCGGAGAGCAGACTGATAACCATTCAGCCCTGGGACGTAAATTCGATAGGTGATATCGAGAAGTCGATATTGAAATCGGACCTGGGACTGACGCCCCAAAACGACGGCAAACTCATAAGAATCACCATCCCGAGCCTCACGGAAGAGCGCAGAAAAGAGCTTGTCAAGCACGTCAAAAACATGAGCGAGGATTACAAGATAGCCCTCAGAAACCACAGGAGGGATACGAACGACTTTTTGAAGGAGATGAAAAAGGAAAAGGAGATATCCGAGGATGATTTTTTTCGTCTCCAGGACAAGGTTCAGGAGATCACCAACGATTACGTCAAGAAAACCGACGAGATCTTCACGGAAAAAGAAAAGGAGATTATGGAGATTTGAGCGTAATTGATGAAATAAAGGGCCTCAAGAACATCCCCCACCACGTTGCCATCATAATGGACGGGAACGGACGATGGGCCAAGGAGCGAAATCTAAGCCGCGCAGAGGGTCACAGAAAGGGAAGCGAGATTGTAAGCACCATCGTCGATGTCAGCCGGAAAATCGGGATCGGCGTGCTTACCCTCTACGCCTTTTCCGAGGAGAACTGGAACCGGCCGGAGCTCGAGGTGGAGGCCCTCATGAGCCTTCTGGGGGAATACCTCCAGAAAGAGCTTCCGGACATGATGGAGAACAACGTAAGGTTGACCGCCATCGGAAGGCTCCACTCCCTGCCGGAATTTGTACGCGATATACTTTATGAGACGATCTCCGTTACCGGCAAAAACAGCGGCCTGAACCTGAATCTGGCCCTCTCTTACAGTTCAAGAACAGAGATCACCGATGCATTTGTCAATATAGCCCGGCAGATAAAAGAAGGCGCCCTTTTGATCGACGATATCAATGAAGAGCTCATCTCCCAAAACCTGTACACGAAAAACATTCCCGACCCCGACCTCCTGATTAGAACGAGCGGCGAGATGAGGCTCTCCAACTTTTTATTATACCAGCTGGCATACACCGAAATTTTCATAACAGAAACCCTATGGCCCGATTTTACGCCAGATAAATACCTCGAGGCCCTAAGAGATTATTCCAAAAGGGAGAGGCGCTTCGGGCTTACAAGCGAGCAGATTCGGGGTGAAGTTTAGGGACGGCGTTTTAACCCTAATACAGATGGTCAAGGGACTGCAATTTTAGGACTTTCATCTAATTTTGGTGCAATTTTAAATTAATTAAATTAAGCCTGTCACCCATGCGCAATTTGGAATTTAAGTATAGCAGACGGAAAGATTGATCAATAGGCCCGACGCTCGTTTTTACTCGATAATGGCTTTGAGAGCGCAAGGTTTTTTATATTTATTCGGCGGCAAGGTGCATTGCAACTCCAGAATGACTATTTGAATTTTGCTGCCGACAGCCCCGACGGTTTTATTAAGGAGAGCAAATATGCTCGGAAAACGTCTACTCACGGCCCTCGTGGCCATTCCCATCATTCTATCGATTATCATTTATTTTAAAGATATCGGGATCTTTTTCATTGTCCTAATAGTAATTGCAGTAGCTCTTTACGAGTTCCTCTCTTTTCTCTATCCCGAAAGGCTGAACATCCAGATAGTGGTCCACATCCTATTGGGATTGCTCTTCCCGATAGCCTTCTTCTTTGAGTACCCAAAATTCGTCGTGCCGACGACCGCCTTCGTCTTCATCTCCGTGATGGCCTTTTCCCTCTTTCGCGTTACCGACCCGAAAAGGAAGGCGGAAAACCTCTTCATCAGGATATTCGGTATCTTCTACATAGCCTTTCTCCTCTCCTTTCTGATCGCCTTGAGCAGGATTGCCGACGGCTGGAAGTGGACCATCATGGCGATTGCGATCAACTTCTGCGCAGACGCCGGAGGATATATCGTAGGGAGACTCTTTGGAAGGCACAAGCTTTACGAGGTTATAAGCCCCAAGAAAACCGTGGAGGGCACGATGGGGGGGATCCTCTTTTCCGTTGGCATCGCCTACGCCTTTAAGTACATCTTGGGACTCGAAATACTTGGCTATTGGGACGTCCTTATCCTGGGCCTCGGGGGAGGGATCCTCGCGGTGCTAGGCGATCTGGTGGAGTCCCTTGTAAAGCGCGGTTTCAAGGTAAAGGACGCCGGGGGACTGTTGCCCGGTCACGGGGGCTTTTTGGACAGGATAGACTCATTTGTCTTTTCGCTCCCGTTCATCTTCTATTATGTAACAAGTCTCTACTAAAACACAAAAATGAAGAAGGTCGCAATTCTGGGATCCACCGGCTCCATCGGCGGGCAGGCCCTCGAAATCATCGAGGAGAACAGGGACAGATTTCGGATTGTGGCCTTGACGGCCAACAGGAACGTCTCCCTAATCAAAGAGCAGGTTGAGAGATTCAAGCCCGAGGTCGTGGCGATGGGGGACGAGGGATCGGCCGATGAGCTTCGGGGCATAGTCCCGAAAGGGACCTCGGTCCTCTCGGGGGAGGAGGGCATAGCCGTTGCCTCCGCGGAAACGGGCGCCGACATCCTCGTCACATCGGTCGTGGGGTCGGCGGGACTCGTCCCCACAATAAGGGCGATCGAAAACGGGATAGACATCGCCCTTGCCAACAAGGAGACGCTGGTCGCGGCGGGTAAAATAGTCACAGAAAGGGCGAGGGAGAGGGGCGTCATGCTCCTCCCCGTTGACAGCGAGCACAACGCCCTCTTCCAGTCCCTCAAGGGCCACGAGGAGACGGGCGTCAAGAGGCTTATCCTCACCGCCTCCGGGGGGCCGTTCTGGAAAAGGGGGGTCGAAGATCTTAAGGATGTCACCCCTGAGGAGGCGGTAAGACACCCCCGGTGGAACATGGGGGCCAAGATCAGCGTCGACAGCGCCACCATGATAAACAAGGCCCTTGAGATCATCGAGGCTAGGTACCTCTTTGGCGTAGACGGGGAGAGGATAGACGTCCTGATCCATCCCCAGAGCATTGTCCACTCGATGGTGGAATATATCGACGGCTCAGTCATCGCCCAGATGGGAACAACGGACATGAGGATACCCATAGCCTACGCCCTGTCATACCCGGAGAGGATTAAAAACCGGGTGCCGGAGCTTAGCCTCGCCGACCTGTGCAAAAACGGGACGGGCCTCACGTTTTTCACCCCGGATCACGACAGGTTTCCGGCCCTTAGGCTTGCGTACGGCTCGCTGAAGGCGGGCGGCACAATGCCGGCGGTATTGTCGGCCGCAAACGAGGCGGCGGTCTCCCTCTTCATGGAGGGAAAAATCGGTTTTCTGGAGATCGTTGAAACGGTCTCCGAGGTAATGAACAGACACAATGTAATTGAAGCCCCCGGCCTCGATGATATTCTGGAGGCGGACCTCTGGGCGAGGCGGGAGGCGGAAAGAGTGAGGAATATATAATGGACATGGCAATAGAGACGGCGGGATTCTTTTCAACGGCGGGCTATTTCATAGTAGTCCTGGGTATACTGGTCTTCGTCCATGAGCTGGGACACTTTCTGGCGGCGAAGTCGGTGGGGGTGAGGGTCTTGAAGTTCTCCCTCGGCTTCGGACCGAAGCTCATCGGGAAAAAGATCGGGCATACCGACTACATGATCTCCATGCTGCCGCTCGGCGGTTACGTCAAGATGCTGGGGGAAAACCTCCACGACGAAATCCAGGATAAGGAGAAATCGGAATCGTTTCTGGCACAGAACAACTTCAAGAAGAGCGTCATCGTAGTCGCCGGCCCCCTCTTCAACTTCATATTCGCGGTGGTCGCCTACTGGGCCGTCTTCATGATAGGGATATCCGTGCCAGTGGACGTTCCCGTGGTGGGAAGCCTCTCGGAGGGTTATCCCGCCGCCGAGGCCGGACTCATGACGGGCGACAGGATCGTCTCGATCAACGGCGAGGCCGTGGAGAGCTGGGAGGGAATGTCGGAGATGATAAGGGCATCGGGCGGAAGCGCAGTCGAACTCAAGGTCTTGAGGGGCGACGAGGAGATGGCCTTTTCGATCACTCCGAAAGTGGGCGAGGGAATCGGGGAGGACTTTACCCCGAAGGAGTATTACATGATAGGGATCTCGCCGACCTTCGAGCTCAAGAGATACGGCCCCATAAAGGCTGTTGACCTGGGATTAAAGCAGACCGGAATGATCATCCGGGTTACCTTCAAGGTCATCGGGAAGATGTTCTCGGGGGATATCCCCCTGAACAACATCGGCGGTCCGATATTGATCGCCCAGGTGGCGGGGGAGGCCGGAAGGGGGGGACTCGCCCATTTCCTCGGCTTTCTCGCCCTGATAAGCATAAACCTCGGAATATTGAACCTCCTGCCGGTGCCCGTCCTGGACGGAGGACACCTACTCTTCTTTATCATCGAGTCGGTCATCAGGAGGCCTATAAGCCTCAAGGTAAAGGAGGTGGCGCTCCAGATAGGTCTTCTGCTTCTCGTTCTGCTCATGATAATGGCCTTCTACTTCGACATCGCCAGAATAATCTCGCCGGGTTAAATCACGGGGTAAATCACTGGTTAGATCACGGGTTAGATCAATATGATAGTCCTCGGTGTAGACACCGCAACCCCAAAGGCGAGCGTAGCGGTATTAAGGGATGACGCCCTTTCGGGAAAGGCGTCCACGGACGGGAAGAGGAGCCACTCGGAAACCCTCCTCTTCGCGGTAAACTCGGCCCTGAACGAGGCGGGTGTTTCCTTAAACGAGATAGGGCTCTTGGCCGTAGGGCTGGGCCCGGGGTCATTTACGGCGCTGAGGGTCGGCGTCGTCACCATGAAGGCGCTCTCCTACTCCCTCTCGGTTCCCATTGTGGGAGTCTCCACCCTCGACGTCCTGGCCGCAAAGACGAAATACGACGGCGTGGTTCTCCCCGTAATAGACGCAAGAAAGGGGGAGGTCTTCACCGCGCCATTCAGCGTCGACGCCTCGGGCAGCGTCAAAAGACTGGGGGAATATCGATCTTTAAATCCGCGCTCCCTAAACCCGCGATCCCTCAAGCCGGACAGGCTGCTCGACCTTATCGAGCTTCACGGGGGAGATTGTTTAATACTCGGGGGCGGCGTCCCGATTGTGGAGGAGATGCTGAAAGGCGGCGTGAAGATAGCGGAGAGGGGGCTTTGGGAGGTGGACGCCTCGATCTTGTGCCGCCTTGCCCTGATGAAGTATAAGGAGGCCGGGGCGCCCGATCTCGAGGAGATAAAGCCCCTTTACGTCAGGAAGTCTGACGCAGAGATTAATCTCGAAACGGGAAAACTTGGGAAACGCATCAACCGGAAGCGTTAATAAATTCCGTCAATTAAATATTGACACCGTTTCATCAATTTAATAGAATTATTAGATTATCTCTAATTTAAACCATAGGCTATCGGGGATAGAAAGGATGAATACAATAGAAGACGAATTGAAAAAGAGATTGATTATCGAGGATGAAGAGTTCAAAAGGCTGTCGGAAGAACATGAAGAATTTGAGAGGCAGCTCGCTCAACTTAACAGCAAGTCTTTCCTTACGCCGGCAGAAGAGATGGAAAGGAAGAAGATCCAGAAGCTGAAGCTCGCGGGTAAGGACAGAATGGAGATGATCCTCTCAAGCCACAGGAAAAATTAAGCCGTTGTAACTCGTTTTGTCTTTTGGAATCCTTATCTTGTCGTAAGATAAAAATAGTATGACGTTAACCGGAACAGAGATATTTTTCAAGACCCTCCTGGACGAGGGCGTGGACACGATTTTCGGATACCCCGGAGGCGCGGTGCTGAACCTATACCACGGGATGCCCGATTACGACATCCGCCACATCCTCGTCAGGCACGAGCAGGCGGCCGTCCACGCCGCGGACGGCTACGCCAGGGCGTCGGGAAGGGTCGGGGTGGTGCTCGTCACATCCGGCCCGGGAGCCACCAACACCGTGACCGGAATAGCCACGGCTCACATGGACTCCATCCCCATAGTCGTCTTTACGGGACAGGTGCCCTCGATGCTGATAGGAAACGACGCCTTTCAGGAGGCGGACATCGTGGGGATCACAAGGCCCTGCACCAAACACAATTATCTCGTAAAGCAGGCGACCGACCTCGAGGGCGTGATAAGGGAGGCCTTTCACATCGCTAAGACCGGAAGGCCGGGGCCTGTATTGGTCGATCTTCCCAGGGACGTGATGACCGACGAGTCCGATTACAACGGAAAGGGTAAGCTCAATCTTAAGGGCTACACGGTAAAGGACACCGCGGACGTAAAGAGGGTCGAGGAGGCTTATAATGCGATACTCTCGGCGAAGAAGCCCCTCTTCTATATCGGGGGCGGAGTGATAAGCTCATCGGCGGCAAAGGAACTTAAGGAGCTGGCCGAGATGCTGACCATCCCCGTCACGTCCTCCCTTATGGGCCTCGGGGGTTTTCCGGGCACCCACCCCCTGTTTCTGGGGATGCTCGGGATGCACGGGACTTACAGGGCTAACATGGCGGTGACGAACTCCGACCTCCTGATCGCGGTCGGCTCCCGATTCGACGACCGGGTAACGGGGAAGGTCGACGAGTTCGCCCCGAAGGCCAAGATAGTCCATATCGACATCGATCCAACATCGATCAGCAAAAACATCATCGTCGATATTCCGATAATAAGCGATGTTAAGGTTGCCCTTAAAAGTCTCATAAAGATCGCCGCCAAGGGGAAGAGGATAATGAAGGCGGACAGGAAGGAGTGGCTGTCCCAGATCGAAAAGTGGAAAAGCACCCACCCCCTGAACTATGAGCAGAAGATGGAAAGCGGAATTATCAAGCCGCAGTTCGTCGTGGAATCGATCTACAGGGTAACCAAGGGAGACGCGATAATAGCAACCGAGGTGGGGCAGAATCAGATGTGGACCGCCCAGTTCTTTAACTTCGACAGGCCGAGAACGCTCCTTACCTCCGGAGGGTTGGGGACTATGGGCTATGGATTTCCCGCCGCCATCGGCGCCCAGGTGGCCTTCCCGGAAAAGCTCGTTTTCGACATCGCCGGCGACGGGAGCATCCAGATGAACATCCAGGAGATAGCCACCGCCGTTCAGCACAACCTGCCCGTCAAGGTGGCGATTATCAACAACGGCTTTCTCGGGATGGTGAGGCAGTGGCAGGAGCTCTTCTTCGAGGAGCGCTACTCCCACACAACGATGGACTTTGCCCCGGATTTCGTGAAACTCGCCGAGGCCTACGGTGCTGTGGGGATAAAGGTGGAAGATCCGAAAGAGGTTGAAGGCGCCGTCGAGGAGGCGATCTCCATCAAGAGGCCGGTGATTATCGACTTCCGTGTGGACAAGGAGGAAAACGTCTACCCGATGGTACCCGTCGGCTCCCCTATAGACAAGATGCTTCTGGTTTAGCTTGTTTGACTGCTCGTTTCTTTGTTTGATATAATCACAGGGGGGTCGGCATTTATTGGGTCAGGGGATCAGGCTTTTTTAGGGGCGGGGGGTCGGGCATTTATAGATTTTGATGGATACCGGAGGCCCTTGAAAGAGTCTTAAAACGTTGTTGGGGGAACAGGCTGAAAAATATTTTCAACGCATTTTCAAGGTTGAGGCCACTGCCACTTATAAAAGTTTATAATATTATAAAGGATTTTTTCATTTTTTAGTATTTGGGGGAGATCGTGGAAGTATTTTACGATAAAGACGCGGACATAAAAAAGATTGCCGGAAAGAAGGTCGCCATAATAGGCTTCGGCTCCCAGGGCCATGCCCACGCCAACAACCTCAAGGATTCCGGCGTCGAGGTGAGGGTCGGGCTTCGAGAGTCGAGCCTGTCGAGAAAGAAGGCCGAGGATGCGGGCCTCAAGGTCATGTCGCCGTCCGACGCCGCCTCCTGGGCGGACATAGTGATGATCCTCGCCCCGGACGAGACGCAGGCCGACCTCTATAAGGAGGTAATAGCCGGCTCCATATCGGGGGGAGGCTACCTCGCCTTCGCCCACGGCTTTAACATCCACTACGGACAGATCGTGCCGGACAGTGACATCAACGTCTTCATGGTGGCCCCGAAGGCCCCCGGACACATGGTCCGCTACGAGTACACCCAGGGACGGGGAGTCCCCATGCTGATAGCCGTCGGGCAGGATCCCACTGGCGACACCAAAGAGGTGGCCCTGGCCTACGGGTCGGCCATCGGCGGCGGAAGGGCGGGTATGATCGAGACGACCTTTCGCGAGGAGACCGAGACCGACCTCTTCGGCGAACAGGTCGTCCTATGCGGCGGCGTAACCGAGCTTATCAAGGCCGGCTTCGAGACCCTCGTAGAGGAGGGATATTCCCCGGAGATGGCCTACTTCGAGTGCCTCCACGAGCTGAAGCTGATAGTCGACCTGATATACGAGGGGGGTATATCCAACATGAGGTACTCCATAAGCAACACCGCCCAGTACGGCGACCTCACTCGCGGGCCGAGGATCATAACCGAGGAGACCAGGCGCGAGATGAGGTGCATCTTAAGCGAGATAAGGGACGGGAGCTTCGCCAAGGAGTGGATACTGGAGAACAAGGTGAACCGCCCGGTCTTCAACGCCCTCACCAAGAAGGACGAGGGACACCCCATAGAAGAGGTGGGCAGAAGGCTCAGGGGGATGATGAGCTGGCTCGACAAGAACAAAAAGGTAGACAAGGATAAAAACTGAGATGAAAAATCAGAATACACTGTTCGTCGTGGAGGGCTTTCCCTTTATTTTTGCGGCGCTTGTTTTGACCATCGTGGTTGCGGTTTTGCTCTATTTCTATGCCCCGAAGGCGATGCCATATGTGACAATCCCATTAATCATACTGACCCTGTTTGTTACCGCCTTTTTCAGAAACCCGAACCGGACGATACCTCAAGACCCGAGGGCGGTCGTATCGCCCGCCGACGGAAAGGTAATAGAGATAGCTAAGGTTCAGGAGAAGAGTTTCTTAAACACCGAGGCGATCAAGATAAGCGTCTTCATGTCGGTCTTCAACGTTCACGTCAACCGAGTGCCGATGGCTGGAAAGGTCGTCAAGGCGAGGTACTTTCCGGGCAAGTTTTTCGTTGCCAGCCTCGACAAGGCGTCCTCCGAGAACGAGAGAAACGGACTGGTCATTGAAAACGAAAAGAGTGAGAAGATCCTCGTGGTTCAAATAGCGGGGATCGTCGCCAGGAGGATCGTCTGCTACGCAAAAGAGGGGGACACCCTCCAAAAGGGGATTCGTTTTGGACTCATAAGGTTCGGCTCCCGCCTTGATCTATATCTCCCCGTCGATTCAGAAATAAAGGTGACGCCGGGAGAAAAGGTCAAGGGCGGTGAGACCATAATGGGGGTATTGCCATGAAGGAGAAAAGGGTAAAAGTAAGGAAAAAGAAAGAAGGAATGAGAAGAATTAAGAGGGACGACCTCAAGAAGGGGATTTACATCCTCCCCAATCTCATAACCACCATGTCCCTCTTTGCGGGCTTCTTCTCTATCATATTGTCCATCAACGGGAAGTTTGTGCAGGCCGTGTGGGCCTTGATCTTTGCGGCCGTCTTCGACGGTCTTGACGGCAAGGTCGCCCGCTTCACCAAGACGGAGAGCGAGTTCGGCGTCCAGTACGACTCCCTCTCGGATCTCGTCTCCTTCGGGGTTGCGCCGGCGATCCTCGTCTATCAGTGGGCGCTCACGCCCTTTGCCCGTCTGGGATGGCTCGGGGCGGCCCTGTATGTTATCTGCGCGGCCCTGAGGCTCGCAAGGTTCAACATCCAGATAACCACTATCGAAAAGAGCGTCTTCAACGGCCTTCCGTCGCCGCCCTCCGCGCTTATGCTGGCGACTACGGTCCTCTTTTTCAGGGATACGGGACTTTCCCTTGAAGAATATAGAGTGTACATACTAGTCCTCGTCTATCTGTTGGCGTTTCTCATGGTGTCCAACGTAAAATATTCGAGCTTTAAAGAGCTGGAGGTTGCGAGGAGGAGGCCGATCAACATCCTTCTCCTCTTAATCCTTATATTGATTCTTATCGCCATAAAGCCTGAAATAATGCTCTTTGCCATTGTCGCCTTCTTTGTCATGTCGGGAATAGTAAATCTCCTCTTCAGATTGTTGACGAGAAAAAGGGGAGAACAGGTAAGCGAGGTTCCGGCGGAAGAGGAACGGTAGAGGCAAGGGAAGGGATTCGGCAGGGCATAACTTCCGATTGAATTATTTTCTGTTTTGAGGGGCTTTCGGGTCAATTGTGGGAACGATTTTACCTCCACTTTTCACTTCAAGAATCAGTGTCTTTCTTGCGGATTTTCGGCCCCATAATATGTCCTTTTAAAAAGACAAAACACCACCCAGCACCCCTCTTGACGGTAAAAGGAATATAGTTATGAGTGATATAGTTTTAATATTTGACACAACGCTGAGGGACGGCGAGCAATCCCCAGGGGCGAGCATGAACGTCAGGGAGAAGGTCACTGTCGCCATGCAGCTCGAGAGGCTCGGCGTGGACATCATCGAGGCGGGATTTCCCGTGGCAAGCCCCGGCGACTTCGAGGCCGTGAGGGAGATCGCCAAGACCGTAAAAAAATCGACTGTGGTAGCCCTGGCGCGGGCCAAGATAAAGGATATCGACGTAGCGTTCGACGCCATAAAGGACGCCAGAACGCCCATGATCCACACCTTCGTCTCCACCTCCGACATACATCTGAATTACCAGCTCAAAAAGACGAGGGACGAGGTTATAAAGATCGCCAAGGCCTCCGTCAAGAGGGCGAAGTCCTTGACTGAGCTGGTGGAGTTTTCCGCCATGGACGCAACAAGGAGCGATCTTGGATACCTTGCCGAGGTTATAAAGACCGCCATAGAGGCGGGTGCCACAACCGTAAACATCCCGGACACGGTCGGCTACACCGTCCCGGACGAGTACGCAACCATAATCAAATATCTTATGGAAAACGTCCCCGGAATAGAGAAGACCACCGTCTCCGTTCACTGCCACAACGATCTCGGTCTTGCGGTGGCGAACTCGGTGGCCGCCGTGATGTGCGGGGCGAGGCAGGTCGAGTGCACTATAAACGGGATCGGCGAGAGGGCCGGGAACACCTCCCTGGAGGAGTTCGTAATGTCGCTCAAGGTCAGGAAGGACCGATTCAAACTCGACACCAACATCAAAACGGAACTTATATTTCCCACGAGCAGGATGGTCAGCGCCATCACGGGGATCACCGTCCAGCCGAACAAGGCGATCGTGGGGGCGAACGCCTTCTCCCACGAGTCGGGGATACACCAGGACGGATTATTGAAGGAGAAGCTCACCTACGAGATAATGACGCCCCAGAGCATCGGCTACTCCCACACGAGACTCGTCCTGGGCAAGCACTCCGGGAGACACGCCTTCAAGGAGAGGATAAGAAAGCTCGGCTATCAGCTTAACGACGAGCAGATGGAAAAGGCCTTCAAGAGCTTCAAAAAGCTCGCGGACAAAAAGAAGGACATCTTCGACGAGGACATCGAGGCGATCGTGGCCGAGGATATCCTGAGGATTCCAGAGCGCTACCAGCTTCAGTTTCTGGCGATAAGCTCCGGAACCGACACGATCCCTACCGCCACGGTGACGCTTTCCATCGACGGCAACATCAAGAGGGAAGCCGACTTCGGAGACGGCCCCGTAGACGCCGTCTACAGAACAATTAAGAAGATGGTGGGGGCAAAGTGCAAGCTTCTGAGCTACGAGGTCAAGGCGATAACCGGGGGAACCGACGCCTTAGGCGAGGTGACGGTGAGACTTGAGGACGGAGAATTCCGCTCCGGAGGGGCTGGGGCGCACACCGACATCATCGTGGCCTCGGCGATGGCGTTCATCAACGCCCTGAACAAGTTAGAGGGAAGAAAGAAGAAGGAGGTCAGGGAGTCCCAGACCGTTTAGACCAGACCTTTTAGAATATTGGACGGCCCGATTCTCCCGTACGTGGGCTGAAGGGCAAAAGCCCCTTGTATACATTTTTTGTAAGTAGCGGATTTGGGAGCGTCGGGGCCTCGGATTATGCGGCGGGAGGCACAAGGGGGTGGTCGCCGGCGGCGATCGATACCCTTTTTAGGAATTCCCGGGAGTTTTGCCATAGTTGAAATGGTTTTCCTTGGATAATCAAGGTCTTTAGAAACAAGTTTTTTTACTTTATGATGACCTCAACATCAAGCGGAAGGTGGAGAAGAGAAACAAATGTCCCAAGCTAAAGCGAAAGGCAAAATGACGATAACGGAAAAGATTCTGGCGTCCCATGCGGGAGTAGAAAAGGTCGTCCCCGGAGATCTGATTATGGCCAAGGTCGACCTCGCCCTTGGAAACGACATCACGGCGCCTATCGCCATAGACGTTTTCGAGGAGGCGGGGGCAAAGGAGGTCTTCGACAGGGATAGGGTGGTCCTCGTCTGCGACCACTTCACCCCCAACAAGGACATCAAGAGCGCCGCCCAGTGCAAGCGGGTCAGGGAGTTCGCCGTTAAGATGGGGATCGCCCACATCTACGAGGGGGGGAACTCCGGCGTGGAGCACGCCCTCCTCCCGGAGCTGGGCCTTGTCCACCCGGGCGATCTTATCATCGGCGCCGACAGCCATACCTGCACCTACGGGGGTCTCGCCGCCTTCGCCACCGGCGTGGGTAGCACCGACCTCGCCGCCGCAATGATAACTGGGGAGGTGTGGCTCAAGGTCCCCGAGTCGATGAAGTTCGTCTTTCACGGCACGCCCAAGAAGTGGGTGACCGCAAAGGACTTCATCCTCCACGCGATAGGGGACATAGGCGTAGACGGGGCGCTTTACAGGGCGATGGAGTTTACAGGCCCCGCAGTGTCCGCCCTTACGATCGAGGGGAGGCTCACCATGGCGAACATGGCCATCGAAGCGGGGGGAAAAAACGGCATCTTCGAGGCGGACGAGAAGACAATCGCCTACATAAAGGGAACCAGACAGAAGACCTCGATGAAGAACGAGGTTTATAAAAGCGACCCGGACGCCGAATACGTCTACGTAAGGGAGTACGACGCGGGGAATATCCCGCCGCTGGTGGCGATGCCCCACCTCCCCTCCAACGTTAGGCCCGTGGAAGACGTCGGAAACATCGAGATAGATCAGGTCGTCATCGGCTCCTGTACGAACGGGAGGATCGAGGACCTGAGGCTCGCCGCCGAAATCTTGAGGGGAAGAAGGGCGAACAGGAACGTCAGGCTCATCGTAATCCCCGCAACGCCCGCGATCTACCGGCAGGCGATGAACGAGGGGCTCTTCGAGGTCTTTCTTGACGCGGACGGCGTAATCTCGCCGCCGACCTGCGGCCCGTGCCTCGGGGGGCACATGGGGGTTCTGGCCGCGGGGGAGAGGGCGGTCGCCACGACGAACAGGAACTTCGCCGGCAGAATGGGCGACCCGAAGAGCGAGGTCTACCTGGCGAGCCCGGCCGTCGCCGCTGCATCGGCGGTGCTGGGTAGGGTAGCCGGCCCGGCGGATCTGGGGCTGTAGTCTATTTAGGTAAATCGAAGGAACGAGTTCTTTAAAGCTCTTAGAATCGAAGCTTGCAAATTTTCTAACAAGATAATATGATGGACGGGCGGCATTGAACGATATTTGGACAGCGTTTAATGCTATTGGACGAACGAAAAACAATAAATATCGCAATTTTAAAATCTGAAGATACCGAGACTTGGGAGATTTGACATGTCGGTAAAGGAAGAAGTAACGGCCGTGGCGAAGAGGGCCAGGGAGGCGGGAACAAGGCTCGCCAAACTCGGCTCCGAGGTGAAAAACAGGGCTCTGATCGAGATGGCCGACGGACTAGTCAGGGAGAAGAAGAAGCTCCAGGCTCAAAACGAGAAGGACCTGAAACTCGCACGGGAGAAGGGGCTCTCTACCGCCATGATAGACCGTCTGACCCTCTCGGACAATGCCATCGACTCTATGGCCGAGAGCCTTAAGGAGGTTGCGGCGCTCCCGGACCCGGTAGGCGAGGTGACGAGCATGTGGCGAAGGCCGAACGGGCTTTTGGTCGGAAGGCAGCGCATACCCCTCGGCGTCATTGGGATAATCTACGAGTCGAGGCCTAACGTCACGGCGGACGCGGCGGGCCTCTGCCTCAAGAGCGGAAACGCGGTGGTGCTTCGCGGCGGCTCCGAGGCGATCAACTCCAACATCGCCGTTGCCGACCTGCTCAAAAAGGCTGGAAAGGCCGCCGGGATCCCTGAGGACGCCGTCGGGATGATAACGACCACCGACAGGGAGGCGGTTGGGGAGATGCTCAAACTCGAGGAGCTTATCGACGTGATAATCCCCCGGGGGGGCGAGGAGCTCATCAGGAGGGTCGTCGAGACATCGATGATACCGGTGATAAAGCACTACAAGGGGGTCTGCCACGTCTTCGTTGACGAGTCGGCGGACTTTACCATGGCGACCGATATCGCCGTCAACGCCAAGGCCCAGAGGCCCGGCGTCTGCAACTCCATGGAGACGCTCCTCGTCCACAAGAATATCGCCAAGGATTTTCTCCCGGTTGTCGTCGGTGCCCTGAGAGACGCGAACGTGGAAATCAGGGGGTGCAAGGAGACGATGAAGATCATCACAGACGCAGCCGAGGCGACCGAAGACGACTGGTACGAGGAGTACCTTGACCTGATCTTGGCGGTCAAGGTTGTCGACGGACTCGACGAGGCGGTCTCCCACATAGAAAAATACGGCTCCCTCCACACCGAGTCGATCGTGACGAAAGACTACAACAACGCGAGGCGCTTTTTGGACGAGGTCAACTCCTCCTGCGTATTCGTCAACGCATCGACCCGCTTCTCCGACGGCTTCGAGCTGGGCTTAGGAGCCGAGATCGGCATATCAACCACCAAGCTCCACGCCTTCGGGCCGATGGGGCTGAACGAGCTTACCACGACGAAGTTCATCATATTCGGAGACGGCCAGCTCAGAACCTGATAGATAATGAAAGGAATGCGAAGCGACCTTAAAGATAAAAAAATCGGCATAGTCGGTGGGACGTTCAACCCGATACACCTCGGCCACCTCAGGAGCGCCGAGGAGAACAGGGAGGCGTTCGATCTCTTCAGGGTCATCTTCGTGCCGTCGGCCGAGCCGCCCCACAAGGCGGGAAACATCATCGACGCAAAACACCGCTACCGAATGGTCAAGAGGGCCATCGCCGCAAACCACAGCTTCTCCGCCTCAGACCTCGAGATCAAGCGGGGCGGGAAATCGTACACGATAGACACGCTGATCCACTACAAAGAGCTGGTGGGGGAGACGGGCGAGATATACTTCATCATCGGGCTCGACGCCTTCAGGGAGATCGGGTCGTGGATGAGGTTCAGGGAGCTCTTCGAGTACGCCCACTTCGTCGTCACCGACAGGCCCGACGCCGGGTCGAAAAACCCGAAGTTCACGATACCGGGGGAGATCAAGTCCGCCTTCAAGAAAGGGGCCGGAGGCAGGGGCGGCTTCTGGACGCACACGTCCGGGAGCAAGCTCTACTTCCAGGACATCTCCGCCCTCGACATCTCGTCCACCACAGTAAGAAGGCTCGTCAAGGAGGGGCGGTCGATCAGCTACCTCGTGCCGGAGTCGGTGGAAAAGTACATTAACAAGAGGGGTTTATACCGCTGAAAGAGAAAGGAAAGGAAAATCCAGAGGGGGGGGCGAAGCCCGGCCCCGACACGCCAGACACGATATCTCTCAAGGAGAGGATCGTCCGGGCCGCCTCGGAGCGGAAGGTCAAGAACCTGATCGTGATGGACGTGAAGGGGGTCTCCAGCTTCTCCGACTACATCATCATCATGAGCGGCACCTCCGACAGGCAGGTGATCCGGTCGGCGGAACACATCAAGGAGACGCTCTCCAAGGAGAAGATCTACCCGCTCGGGATCGAGGGTATGCGCGAGGGGCACTGGGTGCTTATGGACTACGGCGACGTCATCGCCCACCTGTTTCTGGAGGATACACGGCTGTTTTACGACCTCGAGGGCCTCTGGCCGGACGTCCCGGTCCACCGCTACAACGAGGAGGGAAAGGAGGTTTAGGGGGGAGTTTTAAATTTTATAGAGAGTTGATTAATTTCTTTTAGAATTCAACATTAAATATTATCATTTTCAAATATATTATTTATTTTGCATTTCATATTCTCGCATATATTCATCAACTCTGACCCTGCATTAATTGCTTTGATTGATATATTTGTCTTGGATTCTTTTTCCATTAAATTAAAAAAATCGATCCTCTCAAGGCCAAGATTATTCCATTCGTTATCAAAGTTTTTAATACTTTCTTGAAAATCTTTACTATATAAACTCAATAACATCTTTAGATGTTCTCTAGAGGATTCAGCCTTGAAATGTGGTTCTTCTGGTTCTAATCCTTCAATTTCGGAAAAACCTCTTAACTTATAAGTATAAAATTTCTTTATTTGAAATATATAAATTTCAATTTTTATAATTTCCTTAAACGCTTCTTCTAATTTTTCACGTTTCTTAGCCTTTCTTTCCTTTATTACTTGAAGCTTAAAAAGGATATATGCAGGTATAAATGCAATTAATCCACCAACGATTACAGGGAGCAATTCTATTAATTTCTCACACATGATCAATCCCTCCTTAAATATCCTAAACACTCCCTTCATTTTAAAACATATTTAAGAAGAATAAGTTTGAGGACGAATAAATTAAAGTTTTATGTTTTACAATTCTTCTAATGAAAATGAGGATGGTGGTATTTTTATCGGAAGATAAGTATTTCTTCGGACATCTACTATTAATATTTCCATTGAATATGCATTTTTAAATAGGTCTACGAATATATCCTCTTTTACTTTTTGACGTGAAAAATATACGGATCCCTGGTCCTTTTTAAATCTAAAAAATAGTTCCTTTGATTCTCCCGGAGGTATTATCATAGATTTAAATTTTGAATAATCACTATTTTTGTCGTCCTTTACATCAAAATCAAATGAATTGATATCAATTCGAATTTCGATTATATCAATAGTATTAGTATTTATACTGGGGTTTCTAAATCTAATTAGAAAATAAATGTAGTCAGCTTCTTGCATTATTTTTGTTTCTTCTTCCTTTACGATATTTAACTTATCTTTATCTAAATATTTAACAAAGATTTTTTCTAAATCAGGTGTTGGGTTAAAAAAATCCGATAAACTGCTATGCCGAGTAATGATAATTTCTAAAGGTTTGTCTATGTATTCTGTTTGCCTGTTTAAAATTTCAGTTTGTCGACTCATTATTTCTAATTGTAGGTAAATTACTACAACAAGAATAAAACTTGACACAGCACTTAAAATATTCAAATAAGGATTTATTTCAAAGTAGTTACTTAAAACAAAAATCCCAGCTAAAAGCAAGACAACAAAAACAAGAATAAGGATTCTTATGTTTTTATTCATCTTATACTCTCACTACTACTATTTTTAAGCATTAAAACCCTTAAAAAAACTTATGTCAAGTAATTTTGTCGGGACAAAATAATTGAAATAACTACCCCCCCTACACCCCCGCGCCCACCCGCTCGAGCTCACCTTTGAAAAAGGCCTCGATCTCCCCAAGCCTCTCTTCCGTCTCCGCCTCGAAGCGCATGACCAGCGCCGGCTCCGTGTTAGAGGCCCGGATAAGCCCCCAGCCGTCGGCGAAGTCGACCCTCACGCCGTCGATGTCGTTGACATGATATTTTTTATATTTGCCCTTTAGTCTTTTCTTCACCGCCTCAACGACCTCGAACTTTTTTTCCTCATCCACCGGAACGCGGATCTCGGGCGTGTTGTGCATCTTCGGGAGCGCGTCGACCATACGACTTAGGGTCACACCACCGGCGGCCTTCTCCTTTGCAATTATCTCGCATAGCCTCAGGCCCGTGTAGATGCCGTCGTCGTAGCCGAAGTAGTCGTGCTTGAAAAAGATATGCCCGCTCATCTCCCCCGCCAGCAGCGCCCCGGTGTCGTTCATCTTTTTTTTGATCAGCGAGTGGCCCGTCTTGAACATGACGGCCCTCCCCCCGGCCCGCTCGATCTCGTCGTACATCACCTTGGAGCACTTCACGTCCCCGATCACGACCGCGCCGGGGTTTGTTTCAAGGATGTCGCGCGAGAATATCGTCATGAGCTGATCCCCCACCACGACCCTGCCCCTGTCGTCCACGATACCCACCCTGTCCGCGTCGCCGTCGAATCCTATGCCGAAGTCGGCCCTCGTATCCAGGACCGCCCGCTTCAGCTCTTCGAGGTTCGCCTCGTCGGTGGGGTCGGGGGGGTGGTTCGGGAAGTCGCCGTCCACCTCGCTGTATAGCTCGTGGACGGTAATCCCCAGCGAGCGGAACAGTCGAGGGGCCACCGGGCCCGCCGTCCCGTTAGCGGAGTCGAGGACGACCTTCAAGGGACTCTTTACATTCAGCTCCTTAAATTCCTCGAATTTCTCCTTCAGGTATTTACTATAGTCGAAGATTGTATCGTGGGTTTTGATCTTCTCTTTAGAGACCCCTTTAGGCGGGGCGTCCCCCGCCAACTCCCTGATCGCCCTTATATCGTCCCCGTAGATCGCCTGGGTTCCTACGCACATCTTGAAGCCGTTGTACTCCGGCGGGTTGTGGCTCGCGGTGATCATTATCCCCCCGGATACCGGGAGGTTGAAGAGGGAGAAGTAGAGGACGGGAGTGGGGCAGAGCCCGATGTCCACGACCGCAACGCCGGCGGCGTTAAGCCCGGAGACGAGGGCGTCGAAGACCGGGGCGGCGCTTCTCCTCCCGTCCCTCCCGACCGTAATCTTAGGGTCTTCTACGCCGATGCGCTCTTTCAACAGCCTCCCGTAGGCGAAGCCGATTCTCTTTGCTCCGTCCTCGGTCAGGTCGCGCCCGTAGACGCCCCGGATATCGTATTCCCTGAAGATCTTAGGGTCCATTGCCGCCGCCGCTCAATTTAGAGATACTCCTCCAGCCCCGACTCCTTGAGCTTCTCCACCACCAGCTTCACGTCCTGGGCGCGCTCCTTGGTCGAGACGAGGAGGGCGTCGTCCGTCTCCACTATGATGATCCCCTCAAGGCCGATCGTCGCGACGAGCTTCTTAGGGCTGTAGATGATGCACTCCTTCGTGTCTATGCTGATGTGCTTCGACCACGTTATGTTGTTATCCGCCCCCTTCTTCTCGATAAGCCCGTCGAGGGCCGCCCAGCCGCCCAGGTCGCTCCAGCCGATGTCCCCCGGAACCACAAGGACGTTGTCCGCCCGCTCCAAGACACCGAAGTCTATCGAGATAGGCTCGATCTTGGGATAAATGTCATTGAGGAGCTTCGGAAGCTCGGCCTTTTTGTCCAGTCCCTCGGAAATCTCCAGTAGGGAAGCGTGAAGCTCCGGCAGGTGCTTTTTAATCGACTCCAGGATCACCCTCGCCTTCCAGACGAATATCCCGGCGTTCCAGTAGTACTCGCTAGACTTCAGGAACTCCTCCGCCCTCCCCCTCTCCGGCTTCTCCTGAAACTCGTCGACCCTGAAAAAGTCGAATCCGCTGAAGCTCCGAAAGAGCTCCCCCCCCTTTATGTAGCCGTAGCCGGTCTCGGGATACGTGGGCATCATGCCGAGGGTGATCAGCATGTCGGTCTGGGAGGCCAGCTCGAAGGCGGTCTCGAGGAGGTTCGCGAAGGTCTCGTCCTCCGTGATCAGGTGGTCGGCGGGAAACACCGCCATAACCCCCTCCGGGTTCATCCTCTTGATCAGCATTGCCGCAAGGCCGATGCAGGTGGCGGTGTTTCTGGCCATCGGCTCGAAAATAATATTGTTGTCGGGAATCTCCGGGATCTCCTTTTCAAGCTCGGCGCGGTGCTCCTCGTTGGCCACGACCACGATGTTGTCCTCTGATATGACGCCCCTTATCCTCTTTATCGTCTCCCTGATCATCGGCTCCGTGCTGATGATGTCTAAAAGCTGCTTGGGCCTCTTTCTCCTGCTCCTCGGCCAGAGGCGAATCCCGGAGCCGCCGGCCATGATTACGCCGTACTTGTTCTTGGATACCCTCCCGTATTTGTCCTCGAGGCGAATAACGTCGTGAACCTCCGGCGTCGACGCCTCCAGTACGTCCGACTCCTCGAGAGCGGATATCCGGTGCTTTATCTTCGGCCCCACTCTGTAGGTATCCCCGGGCTTCATCGTAATCTTCTTAAGCTCGCCTCCCTCCTCCACAAAAAGCTCAACGAGGCCGGATAAAAGATACAAGGTCTCGTCCTTGAACTGGTGGTACTGGAGACTTAGCATCTCCCCCTTCAGGACGTGGAGGATCTTCCCGACGTAGCTTTCGTTCTCGGCGTATATGATCTCGTATCCCCACGGTTTTTCGACCTTCTTCATCGGTCACCCCCGATTTTTATATTTTCTATTTCCCTCTGTGCGAAACTGAAACCTTAAAAAGATTATACCTTTTAAAGGGCAAAAAGGCCATAAAACTTTTGCCAGCAACTCTTCCGTTTCCTCCCGCCGGCCGATTAATATTGACACGTATCGAGCCATCTCATATACTCATCTCCAAAGAAAGGGGGATGAGGTAGAGAATGGTCAAAAGCGGTTCAGACGGTTTCAATAAAAAACGTGTTCTCGTCACAGGGGCTTCGATGGGGATAGGCTTCGCCATCGCCCGATTCTTGGCTAAGAGGGGAGACGGGGGCGAGTTTTCGGTCGTGGGCACTACGAGAAATATATCGAAGCTCTCCAAAGGACTCGCGAAAGATTGTCCCTTCAGGTTCGTCTCAATGGATGTTACGGATAACCACTCCGTCAAAAAGGGGCTGGTGGACGCGATAGATATCATGGGGGGGATAGACGTCCTCGTAAACAATGCCGGCATAAGCCACCTCGGCCCCTTCGAGGAGATGCCGGACGACCAGGGGAGGGCGATATTCGAGACGAACTTCTTCGGGATAGTGAACACGATCAGGGCGGTCTTGCCGGAGATGCGAAAAACCGGGGGCGGGCTCATCATCAACGTGGGGTCTCTGGCGGGAGTCGTGGGGATACCGTTCCAGTCCTTCTACGCCTCATCGAAGTTCGCCCTCGAGGGACTGACGGAGTCGATCAGGATGGAGCTTTTCCACCAGAATATCGGGGTCGTCCTCGTGGAGCCGGGGGACATCAAGACCGACATCGCCTCCCACCACCTCATAACAGAGGCGAAGACGGACCAGTACACCAAGCCGTACAAAAATGTCGTCGACGTGGTGAGGGGAAATGTGAAGAACGCCGGCCCCCCGGAGGACGTGGCGAGGGTGGTCTATAAAGTAATAAAGACGAGGTCTCCCCGAATCAGGTACCCGGCGGGGAAGGGGGCGGTGTCATCCTACATTGCGCTTAAGCTCGTTCCCCAGCGGCTCAGGGAGTACATCCTCAAGGGATACTACAACCTGAAAAAGATTTGATGATTCACTCAATTTCTTTTTCAAGGCGGGCGGATGGATATAAGGATCGGGACGAGCGGCTTCTCCTTTGACGACTGGGTCGGCCCCGTCTATCCCGTTGGTCTTAACAAGCGGGAGTGGCTCAGGTTCTACGAGGAGGAGCTCGGCCTCAAGGCGGTCGAGATAAACTACACTTATTACGCCATGCCCTCGGCAAAAACCTTATCCTCGATGAGCGACAAGACATCCGGCGACTTCAGCTTTGTGGTGAAGGCGCACCGGTCGATGACCCACGACCTCTGGGGCGACAAGAAGAGGGAGGAGATGGCCGAAAACTCCGGGGCGTTCGAGAGGTTCAACGCCTCCCTCTTCCCGCTGATAGACGAGGGAAAGCTCACCTGTGTCCTGGCGCAGTTTCCCTACTCCTTTCACAACAGGGGAGAAAACCTCGATTACCTCAAGAGATTCAGGGAGAGAATGGGGGATATACCGACGGTCATCGAGTTCAGGAACAGAAACTGGCACGGGGAGGAGGCGATCGATTTTTTGAGGAGGAACGGCCTTGGCTACTGCGTCGTGGACGAGCCGAAGATAAGGGGCCTTATGCCATTCAATCCCGTGGCAACCACGGACCTCGCCTACGTTCGGCTCCACGGCAGGAACAAAAACTGGTACAACGCCCCCCTCGAGGTGCGATACGACTACCTCTACTCGAAAGACGAGCTGGCAGAGCTCCTGGAGGACATCGTGAATCTCGCCATGAAGGCGACGACGACGATGGTCTTTTTCAACAACTGCCACGCTGGCTCCGCCGCCAAAAACGCCATAGAGCTTGCGAAGACGCTTCTTAACGGGGAGTGATCGTCTCAATTCTGCTTTGTTGGCCGATAGATATCCGCCCCCGACCTCTCTTGAAATCGTTAAAAATAAGGAGGAGCAGATATGTCCAAAAAGAGCGGGGATCTCCTCGACATCCACCTGAAACCGATAGGGACGATAAGAACGCCCTACAGGGAAACGGCGCCCTTTCAGCCTATCGAATCGGAGACCGGCGATGGGGAATTCAAAATCATCCTGCTCCCCGAGTACGAGGCGGGCCTCGAGGAGCTCTCCAAATTCAGGTATATCTACGTCTTGTCCTACCTGAACAGGGCTGGAGCCGGAGGGAGGATGAAGGTGTCGCCCCCCTGGGCCGGGGGAAGAGAGGTGGGGCTGTTTGCCAGCAGGTCCTCCAGCCGGCCGAACCCGATTGGGCTCTCGATAGTGAAGGTCCTTCGCATCGAGGCAAACGAGCTATTTACATCCTCCATGGACCTGTTAGACAACACCCCCCTCCTCGACATCAAGCCGTATTTCAAAGACCTCGACGCAAAGGAGGACGCAAACTGCGGCTGGCTCGAGGGTACGGAGGGGAGAGGGCGATTCATAGACCACATCCGGGGGGCGTCCAATACGGACGGTTATACCCACGGGGGAGACGACCGGAAGGACGAGTAAAGGATGACTACTTATATATCACCATTTCTTTACCTTCGACAACCGGCATCTCAAATTTCAACGGAAAAAATCAACATAGTCTAAAGACGCCGCCGTTATATGTTGAAAAGTCCTTTGAGGGAAGGACGCCGATCCATCCTTTAATCAAGAGCAGCAAATATTCAAAATATTCTTTCCTAAGAAACGTCTTCTATGGTACGATACGATGGTTGTTTTCAGTCCCAGATGCGATGGAGCAATATTTGCATTTACCGCGATCATTTACCACAGGAGGTAATAGATGAAAAAATTATTGGGAGTTATCTTGATTCTAATCTTGGCCCTGGCCGTTGCCCTCGGCGTAAACTACGCCGTGCAGGAATTAAAGGCCCCGGTGCCGGCGGTCGACCTTGTCGACTACGGCTCCTTCACCAACGTCGACGGGATTAACCTCCACGTCCGGGTCGAGGGGCTTGAAAACAGCAATAAGACGCCTATCATTCTGATTCACGGATTTACGGCGAGCCTCTACACCTGGAGGTTCAACATTGAGGATTTAGGAAAGAAGTTTCCGGTATACGCCCTCGACCTGCCCGGCTTCGGCTACAGCGACAAGCCTAAGGACTTTCAGTACGACCTCGACGGCTACGCCGATTTCATTGTCAAGTTCATGGACGCCATGAAGATCAAAAAGGCTATACTTGTCGGGAACTCGATGGGAGGGGGGATCGCCATGAAGACGGCGCTCAATCATCCGGACAGGGTGGCAAAGCTCGTGCTCATCGATTCTGTAGGATACGCCGAAGTCAAGAGGCGGTTTCTGGTCTTTGCCCTGATGGGATATCCGGTTGTGGGCGAGGTCCTCATGTCCCTCAACCATCGCTCGGTACTGGAGCATTCCCTGAAGGGAGGGCCTTACTACGACAACTCCTTTGTGACCGACGACGTAGTGGACTCCTACTACAACGTCTACAAGACCGAGTACGCCAGAAAGGTCCCACTTATTGTAATGAGAAACCTCTTAAAGAACTACCCCTTTAAGGAGGGGGAGATCAAAAACATCGCGGCGCCGACCCTTGTTATCTGGGGGTCAAATGACAGGCTTATCTCCGTCGACGTCGTCGAGAACTTCACCCGGGATATCAAGGGTTCCAGCGCCGTCGTATTCCCAGAGACGGGACACATGCCCCAGGAGGAGAAGGCTGATCTGGTAAACGGTCTAATCACAAACTTCGCCAACGAATAAATACTGTCAAACCGCGGCGATTAACGGACGGTTGACGTCTCAAGCGGGGAGTAAAATGAGAATAAAGGGATTGAGCCAGGTGGGGATGGCGGTCAAAGATTTAAAAAAGAGCCTCCGGTTCTACACCGAGGTCCTGGAATTTCCGATCATCTCGATCAAGGAGCTGCCGTCCGGGGTGATCAAGGAGGTATACGGGCTCAAGGACGATCAAAAGGTGAAGTTCGCCGTCCTCCGGACGGGGTGGGGAACGATAATCGAGCTCTTCGAGCTGCCCCATCTGAAAAGCGGGGCTAAGGCCGACCCCGACCGCCCCGCCATGACGCACGTCGCCCTGGACGTGGGAAACATCAAGAGGGCGAAAAAACGTCTGGCCGAGGCCGGGATTGATACCGTCTCGGGGCCGATGTTGGTCGAGGGGACGGAGGTCATGTTCCTTAAAGACCCGGACGGCCACCTGGTCGAGCTTATCGACATGGGGATATTCTATTACATCAACAGGTACATCGGTTCGATCGTAGGCTCGCTGATCTCTAAATTGAAATATGGAGATCTCGACAAGATTTAGGGGAGGTCGGAGGTATTTGGATAGGGATGACGGCCAGTTTTTGGTCTCCCGGGGGCCGATGAAATCCTTCATTGAAAGGGGGCCGATAATTTCCGAGTGTAGAAGGCCTTTCCCGAAACGGCAGGACTCTCGGCTTTTAGGACGAGTCTTCTTCCAAACCCTTTTCGGCACGAACGAATTCCCCTTGCCTCACCAACCAAATTAACCAAATAAAGTGGCGGATCCAAAATCCGCCCCTTTATTTTTATTTAATTTCAATTTATATATATTGCCCTCTAGACGTTGAGTGATCGGATTGCACCTTTATCCCCCCGTCATTTGCCCCACGTCCCCACCGGCCTTAAGCTTAGACTATCACTTATTCTTGAAAAATTCGGCCTTGTTGTATCCGTCGGCCAAGGCGGTGTTCACGTGGACGACACCGGCGTTCAACGTCTTGAAGGGGTAATCGTTGGTGATCGAAGGCAACCTGTCCGCATCTCCCTGATCCTTCAGCACCGTTCCCGCGGGGACGTAGCGGCCCCCGGCCACCTTGACCCCCATCAGGATGCATCCCGGCTCCACCACTGCGCTCTTTCCCACCTCCGATTTGAAGACGAGGGTCTGCATTCCTATAAACGTGTCGTCGTCGACCTTGGCCGGTCCGTGGATCTGAACCTGATGGGCCAGAGAGACCCGCTTGCCGATGTATACGGCGTACTTTTTCCCGTCCGCCTCGACGAGGTTTTTCGGTATTTCTACTCCATCCTCTTCGGTCTCAAGGGCATGGATAATCACCCCGTCCTGAACATTTGATTCATCGCCGACAAAGAGGGGCTGGCCCTCGTCCCCTCGAACCGAGGCGAAGGGGGAGACCAATACCCTCCTTCCGATCGTCACGTTTCCTATTACGGCGCCCAGGGGATGGACGAAGGCGGTCTCGTCGACCGCGGGCGTGTGTTCCCTCGACGAAAAATCGGTTATTACGTTTTTATGCTTCATGGGCCCTCTCTTGCGATAAGGTTTTCATTCTATAATTTCTAACGGAATTGGAAATCTTCTATTCTGTCAATCCCGCCCGATGCACAGATCATGCCCCCTGGATTCCCGTTTTCACGGGAATGACAAGCACTACAGAATTTCGGTTTACTCGAAAATGTCATGCGCCGTAATTCCCAGCTTGACATGGAATCCTAATTGTCATTCCCAACTTGATCGGTACCCTTTATTCTGTCATTCCCGATTTAACGGGGATTGCATATTAGATTCCTTCCAAACGGTGATCTCTTATCCCCTTTACTAAATTCTATTTGAGAATAAGAAACCCGTCAACAAAAAATTGTAGACGGGCAAAACTTTTTACATATTTAAAGCGTTCGTGATATTTACGGGAATCCCCGCTAAAGAAAGGAGATTCTCATAAACTTCAGCCTGCCGACCTTGAAGAGGTGGGTCTCCCCCGGTTTTATATCCCTATTCTCCCCTTCGAGCTTCTCACCGTCCATGCTGACCGCCCCGTCTTTTATCATCTGCTTCGCCTTGGTGGTGGAGGTCGTAAGTTTGAGGTCCGTCAGCACCCTTGGAATCCAAAGGCCGTCTTGAGCCACGGCTTTTTTTTCAGCCATCTTCTCGATTACACACTCCCCCTCGGGAACATCCGTGGGGACCTCCCCCTTGGCGAAGACCCTGCCGAACTCCTCGAGGGCGTTGTCCGCCTCCTCCTTTCCCCAGAAACGGGCCGCCAGCTCCAGGGCGAGCGCCTCCTTTGCCTCCTTCGGATTTTTCGTGCCCTTTTTCATCTCCTCTTTCATAGCCCTGAATTCGGCCGTGGTAATATCCGAAAGGAGCTCATAATATTCCAGCATAAGCTCATCGGAAAGGCTCATCACCTTTCCGAATATCTCCTTTGCCGGCTCCGTAATACCGATGTAGTTATCGTTTGACTTTCCCATCTTCTTGACGCCGTCCGTGCCCACGAGGATGGGAACCGTTATGACAACCTGCGGCTCTTGGCCGAAATGCCTCTGGAGGTCACGCCCGACGAAGAGGTTGAATATCTGATCGGTGCCGCCCAGCTCCACGTCGGCCTTCAGCGCCACGGAGTCGTACCCCTGAACGAGGGGATATAGAAACTCGTGAATAGATATGGGCTTGTTGCTCTTGAAGCGGTTATTGAAGTCCTCCCGCTCGAGCATCCTCGCAACGGTCTGCTGGGCCGCAAGCTCGATAAGCCCCTCCGCGCTCATCTTGCGCATCCAGTTGGAGTTGAACTCGATGACCGTCTTTTTCTCGTCGAGTATCTTGAAAACCTGCTCCTTGTAGGTCTCGGCGTTCTTCAAAAGCACCTCCCGGGTAAGCTGCTCCCTGGTGTCTGATCTGCCGGAGGGGTCTCCTATCATGCCGGTGAAGTCGCCGATGAGAAACACGGCCGTGTGCCCGAGCTCCTGGAAGTGTTTCAGCTTCTGGATCAGGACCGTGTGCCCGAGGTGGAGGTCAGGCGCAGTGGGGTCGAACCCCGCCTTGACAATCAGGGGCTTCTTGCTCTTAATGGCTCCCGTTACCTTCTTTTCCATCTCCTCTTCCGAGATAATCTCGACCGTCCCTCTCAGTATCAAGTCCATCTGTTCATTAAGATTGTAGTTCATCGCTCTCCTTCTTTGGATATTTTTCACTGAATCTTTCAATATTTAAGCTCTTCCCGCTTTTTTTGTCTATCTCCACCACAACCCCCTGGGCCTCGACTCCTCCCTTGGCCGTCTCGAACCTCTGGGGAATGGACGTAAGAAAACGGGCCAACGCCCGCTCTTTCTTGACTCCTATAACGGAGTCCCTCGGGCCCGTCATCCCGGCATCCGTTATATAAGCCGTGCCGCCGGGGAGGATGCGCTCGTCCGCCGTCTGGATGTGGGTGTGGGTGCCTATTACCGCGCTTATCCTCCCATCCAGGAAATGGGCCAGGGATACCTTCTCCCTGGTGTCCTCGCCGTGAAAATCGAGGATGGTAATCGGCGTTTTGACATCCGAAAGAATCTCCTCCGCCCTCGAAAAGGGGTCGTCAAAATATCCCATATAAATCCTTCCCACGAGATTCATTACACAAACTTCCGTCCCGCCCCTCGTATTTATATTTATATATCCACTGCCCGGGGTGGATTTCGGATAGTTATCTGGCCTCAGGAGTTTCGGGTTTCTCTCAATGTAGTCAAATATCTCCCGCTTGTCCCAGATATGATTTCCGCTGGTCAGGACATCGACCCCGGCATCAAAGAGCTCCTCGGCGGTATCCACGGTCAGCCCGAACCCGCCGGCGGCGTTCTCGCAATTCGCGATAACGAGGTCACAGCCGTACTTCTCCAAAAGCCCAACAATAGTGGACTTCAGCCCCCTCCTCCCGGGCTTCCCGATAATGTCCCCGAAAAAGATTACTTTTAAAGCGGTTTCTTTCCCACCGTTTTTAAACATAGTCGCTTTTAAACATAGATAAAAATGCCCCTTCCCTCAAGATAATTTCGAGAAGGGGCCCTAAATATTGTTATCTTGCATATTCTACGGCTCTGGTCTCTCTTATCACGGTTACCTTGATCTGGCCCGGATAGGTGAGCTCCTCTTCGATCTTCTTGGCGATGTCCCTTGACATTATCAGTGAATCCTCGTCCGTCACCTGATCGCTGGTCACTATAATGCGAAGCTCCCTTCCCGCCTGAATCGCGTAGGACTTCGATATTCCGTTAAACGACTTTGCGATCTTCTCCAGATCGTTCAAGCGTCTCACGTACGTCTCCAGCATCTCCTTTCTGGCCCCGGGCCTCGCCGCCGAGAGCGTGTCCGCGGCCTGCACGAGGACCGCCAACGGAGTCTCCGGCTTCTCGTCGTTATGGTGCGCCGCGATGGAGTGCACTATCCGGTGGGATTCGCCGTAACGCCTTGCCAGGTCCGCCCCGATGACGGCATGGGGGCCCTCCACCTCATGATCCACCGCCTTTCCGATGTCGTGGAGCAGTCCCGCCCTCTTGGCCTGTCTGATATTGAGCTTCAATTCCGCCGCCATAACACCCATTATAAAGGCGACCTCGAGGGAATGTTGATAGACGTTCTGGGCGAAGCTGGTCCTGTACTTGAGCCTGCCTATAAGCTTGACCAGCTCGGGATGGAGGCCGTGAAGTCCAAGATCGAAACAGGCCTGTTCTCCGGCCTCCCTTATCTTGGTCTCCAGTTCCTCCGTCACCTTCTTTACGATCTCCTCTATCCTGGCCGGATGGATGCGGCCGTCCGTGATGAGCTTTTCAAGGGAGATCCTGGCAATTTCCCTGCGAACGGGATTGTGGGAAGACAGGATAACCGCCTCCGGTGTATCGTCGATAACGAGGTCTACGCCGGTGGCCGCCTCTATGGCGCGTATGTTCCTCCCCTCCCTCCCGATGATTCTGCCCTTCATCTCTTCGTTGGGTAGCGTTACGATCGACACCGTCCTTTCGGTTACAAATTCCCCCGCATAGCGCTGTATGGCGGTAGACATTATCTCGACCGACTTTTTGTCGGCGTTTTCACTCAGCTCCTCCTCTATCTTCCTGAGGCTTTTTGCCGCTTCGTGTTTTGCGTCGTCCTCTATAAGCTTGACCAGTTCCTGCTTTGCGGCCTCTCTGGTAATGCCGCTTATATCCTCGAGGGTTTTTTTCTGTTTCTCGACGAGTTCCTCTAATTCCTTTTCTTTCTCCTCGGCAGTTTTTATCTGAAGAGAGAGACTCCTATCCCTCTTTGAAAGCTCCACCTCTTTTTTATCCAGCTGCTCTATCTTCCTGTCGATATTTTCTTCCTTCGAGACCAGTCTCCTCTCCATGGAGCTCAGGTTATTTCTCTTCTCCTTCGTCTCCATCTCAAAGTCATGCTTCATCTGGTAAAGCGTGTCCTTTGCCGATAGTGAGGCCTCCTTCTTTATTGAATCCGCACTACGGTGAGCTTCATCAATGATCTTTGCGGCGGTATCTTCCGCGGATTCGATCCTCTTATTCGATAGAATCCTCTTCAGCCAGAAGCCTATAAGCACTCCCATGACCAATCCAGAACTCACCGCAAGTATAATTTCTGCTGACAAGGTTTACACACCTCCTTTTGTAAGGCTGCTTTTTATAAACATTTTATCATCCGACTTTCGGTGATAATATAGTCCACTTTTTTATCGTGAGGCTCGGCCGGGAGGTTTTCTACAATCTGCATATCAAATGCAAGCGCCGCCTTCACTGCTCTTAAATCGTTTTCTCCGGTCAGCCTGTCGTAATAGCCTCCCCCGTATCCCACCCGATGGCCCCTCTCATCAAATACGACTCCGGGGATTATCAGAAGGTCAATTTTATCGAGGGAGATAAAACTTTTTTTCAAAGAGGGCGGCTCATTTATGCCAAATGTGCCTACGGAAAGCTCCTCCAAGGCTTCGACCTCAAAGAAGAGGAGCCTCCCGATAGACTTCGAAGTTATCGGGAATCCCACCCTTTTTCCCAGGCCTTTTGCAAAATCAAAGATATTATCAGTTTTTACCTCGTTTCTTACGGGGGAGTAGAGCCCCAAATATACGGCGTCCTCGAAAAACGGGGTTTCTATCAGTTTCCTGCAAATTATCTCGCTTTTTCGAGCAACCTCCCTATTATCTAAACACTCCCTCTCTTTAAGGATAGAAATCCTCAGATCTGCTTTATCCAAATTTTTTAAATCTACTTTCTGGATCATGCCCCCCGCCGGGTGCCGTGTGTTGGTCTCATTTGAACCTGCATATCGCAGGTGGGCGCCATATTGCCGCTTAAGGTTTCCCACCTAATAGGAAGGCATACACACCGCGGCAAGGGACGGCTCCCTGTTTTTTAGCGTTGGCTCAAAATTAACTCCTCCATCACGTACATCGCAGGGGGCATGAAAATTAGCTAAACGGTCCCTATAAAATTATTCAAGGGATCAAACAAGGTTTTTGTTTTAAAAACGAGCCTAAAAAGAATAAGGAAGGGAAGCGGAGGATATTTCTATCTTCACATCGAGGGGATGCGGCCTTTTGAGGCCGCTGTTGATCTTCGCTCTTCGCAGTTATTTCAACCTTGAGATAACTCCTTGGATTGGGGAGGACAGCTTATATGATATTAAGGGCTCTTCTCCCTCATTTTTTCTTACTAACGCTCCTTGAAACACGAGGAATTTTCGGAGCGCTTTCCCTATCTTTCACGTTATACATCCCACATTCACTTTACACCCTTTATATCTGCCGGCATTGCGCAAAAAAATTGACCGAAAAACCCTCCATCCCCTAAAGCCCATAAGGTAATTTTCAAATTCGCACAATGCCTACCCCCCCAGCCTAAAGCCACCAGACCGCTTATCCCCTTAGACCTACCTCCTCCCTCACCCTCCTCCTTCATCTCCCCCCAATTACCCCCTCCCCGCTACACCCCTTCCGCCACTATAAAATCTCCATCTTCTTCAAAAGGTCTTCAATCCTTGAATCGGCCTCCTCCCTTCCCGATGTTATCCTATCAATCTCCTTTCGAAGCTCTCTAACCTCCAGATCTTTTTGAGCTAACGTTTGGCTGAGCCTAAGATTATCATCCTTCAACTCAGAACATTTTTTTACAAGTAAATCTATCTTCTCTTCTAAAACCTTAAATCTATCGAAATCCATTATTTCTTGCTTCTCTTGGGACTCAATCTTGTAAATTTGAAACCCCACGCACCCCAATTATCTATTTTATTGAAAAAAAAGTCAAGAAATTTATAAAATTATGCTATTATTAAGTTTCTTGTATATATAAAACCGTTTCCCTCCCTCCGCTAATCTTCGCTCAGAAGCGCGGCGACAAATTTGTCCGGCTCGAATCGATCCAGGTCATCCACCCCCTCTCCGACACCCACGTACTTAATGGGTATCTTGAGCTCATCGAAGAGGGGAAAGATCGCCCCCCCCTTGGCGGTCCCGTCAAGCTTCGTCAGCGCTATTCCGGTAATCCCGATTTCCTCCGAGAACTTCCTTGCCTGGACGATGTTGTTTTGCCCGATGGATGCGTCCAAGACCAAGAGTGTCTCGTGGGGGGCGTCCGGCACTCCCTTTTGGAGGACCCTCTTTATCTTCTTGAGCTCCTCCATCAGATTGTATTTCGTGTGAAGCCTTCCGGCCGTGTCCACGAAGATATAGTCGACTTCCTTCGCCTTTGCCCTCTCGAGGGCATCGAAGGCAACAGACGCGGGATCCGAGCCGCGATCCTGCGATATGACCTGAACGCCCACCTTCTCTCCCCACAGGATCAACTGCTCTATGGCGGCATCGCGGAAGGTGTCCCCTGCGGCCAGAAGGACGCTTTTCCCCTCGGACAACAGCCGGTTCGCTATTTTTGCGATGGTGGTGGTCTTGCCCGTCCCGTTTACCCCCACAACAAGGACGACCGTGGGCGGTTTTGCGCTTTCGATCAATTCCCCTTCGGATCCGTCAAGGATTAAGAGGAGCAGACTGTTAAGCTCTTCGATAAGTCCCGATTTGGTGGGTTTGTTTTTTTTGGCCCATCCGGATATATCATCGATGATGGTCTCCGTAAGCTTCACTCCGATGTCAGACGTCAGAAGGATCTCCTCGATCTTGTCAAAAGTATCGTCGCTTAACTTTTCGTGCTCCGCGGTCAACAGGTCCACGCCCTCGGCAAATCTCTTTCGCGTACCGCTCAAACCCTTGGCAAGACGGGAGACAAAGCTACCTTTAGACATCAGTCTTCCTCGATAATATCCCTTATGGCCTCCTTGAGATTCATTATGGAAGGGGTTATGCTTGGGGTGGGCGCAAGTCTCAGAATGAGATAGTTCTCTTTTTGGATTGGGGAGGTTATGATGTAGAAGTTATCGGTTCTTACGACTATCTCGCTGTAGTCCCCGGAATCGATCCTTTGAGATATGGCCTCGAGGCGTTTGTGGATGGGGACCATGTGCGCTCCAAGAAGCTTCATCTGATACTCGTTGTCCTTTGCATAGACCACTATCTCCTCCCCGTTGTTGTCGACCATTATACATCCGGTCGCCCCTGGGATTCTCTCAACAAGCTTCTTTATTGCGTCAAGATACAACACTTAATCCCTCGTGATCCGTAAGCTTGACCGAAACCATCTTGGAAACGCCCGGGTCTTCCATCGTAATCCCGTAGAGGGTGTCGGCCATCTCCATTGTTTTCTTGTTATGGGTGATCAGGATTACCTGAGAGGTCAGAGATATCTCCTTCAACAGATCAATAAACCTCTCGATATTTATATCGTCCAGCGGGGCGTCCACCTCGTCCATCATACAGAAAGGAGTCGGTTTTATCAAGAAAATAGAGAAGATCAGGGCGATCGCGGTAAGCGCCTTTTCCCCACCCGAAAGGAGCGTGATGCTTGAAAGCCTCTTATCCGGGGGCTGGGCCATAATCTCCACCCCGCTTTCGAGGGGATCGTCTTTATCGGTCAGGACTATTCTTGCCTTCCCCCCCGGGACGAGACGGGGAAAGACCTCCCCGAACTTTTCGTTTATCTCGTTGAACGTGTTTAGAAATCTCTCCCTGGATTTCTTGTCGATTTTCTTTATCGTCTTGTTCAGGGAATCGATAGAATCCAGTAGGTCCGACTCCTGACTCTTAAGGAACTCGTATCTCTCCATTCGGGAGTTGTACTCCGAAATCGCCAGCAGGTTTACCTCACCGAACTTGTCTATCCTCTTTTTCAGCCTATCTATCTCTTCTTTGAGATCAACATCGTCTATTTTCTCAGACACATAGTTCATGTAGGTCTCGCCGATCTCCTCGTTGTACCTCTCTTTAGTATTAGCCGTCAGCCTCTCCAGTTCCCACGCGAGCTCCCTGATTTCATCCCTCTTTTGCTGAAGGCCCTCCCTTACCTTAGCGAGCTCCCCTTGAGCTTTTTTCCGCTCATTTTCCAGCTCCTTTTCCCTCGACAGCCCGCCGTCCACTTCCGCCCTTGCGTCTCTCAGCTTGTCTTCGAGCTCCTTTGAGGCCATAATCTTCTCGGAGAGCTCCCTCTCGCTTTCAGAGATCTTCCGGGTGAAATCCTCTATCTCCGCCTCCCCGTCCGATATGCCCCTCGCCTTGTTGTCCCTGTCCCGCTCGGCGCGCTCGATCTGCCTTTTCAGTTCCTCCAGCGACTCGGAAAGGTGCTCCTTTAAGTCGATCGCCTTGTTCAGTGAGAGCTTAGCCTCTGTCTCCTCCTCCTCGACCTCCCTCATCACCTTTCTTTTTTCCTGAAGCTCGGATCTCAAAGCCTCATCATCCGCCTTGAGTCCATCCTCCCTCTTCCCGGCACTTTCAAGCTCCTTGACGGACTCTTCCCTCTCCGACTTGAGCCTCTCTATTTCATCCGACTCCTTGCGGACGGCCGCCTCCGTCTCCGTCACTGCCTTTTCAACCCGCGTCCTGTCCTTTATTGACGCATCGAGCTCCGTCTTTAGCGTCTGCGACTTCATTTTAAGATCAGAAAGCCCCTTTTCCTCCCTCTTGAAATCGGCCTTCGCCGAGGAGAGCTCGTCCCTCGTCGTGTTGAGGTTTTCTTCGATATTTATTAGTCCCCTCTCCAGCCCGATTACATCTTTTTCAAGGCCCTCCCTCTCCCTCCTGTTTTTAAAGACGCTGAATCCGCCCTCCCTGCTCCCCCCAAAGATGAGCCCCTCCGGGGTTACAAGCTCGCCGTCCAGCGTGACCAGTGAGAAATCGGGCTTTTTCTCCTCCCATACCCTCAGGGCGCTCTCCAGCGTATCGACGAGGTGGGCGTCGCCGAAAAACGAGAGGATGTTCCCCATCCCCCCCTCGCCCTTGACCTTCACGCTTTCCCTGAGTCTTCCGAGGACGCCGTTACCCGAGAGGGACGCGCCGCCCCCCCTCCCGTTTATATTTTCCATAGGGATGAAGACAGCCCTTCCCGAACCGTCGCTCTTCAGACGGTCGATCTGCCTTCTGGCATCCTCGAGGCCCCTCACAACAACCGCCGAGACGGCCTCCCCAAGATAACCCTCCAACGCCTTTTCGTGCCCTTCATCTGTCTCTATGAAGTCGGAGAAGATACCAATTACCCCCTCCCCCTTTCCGGTCATTATCCCCTTTACGCCCTCGCTAAGTCCCTCATAGTTCTTCTCCATCTCCAGCAGGATCGCAAGTTTTGAATTCGCCCTGGCAAGCTTCGACCCCGCCTCCTCCCTCTCCCTTAAGACCTCCGACTCCCTTTTCGTAAGACCCTCGATTTTCAGGTCCAGATCGGAGAGCCTCCCGGAGCAATCCTTTACCTCGGCCTCAACACGATCTCTCTCGGAAGACCTCCCGTCCACAAGGTCGTTGAGCCTCGTAATCTCGGCCTTCAGGGAATTGAGCTCCCCGGCCCTTTCCTCGATCATTCCGGTGAATCTCGCTATCAATCTGCCGGTCGAGTCGATGCCGTTTCTCAGCTCCGATATCCGGGAGGCCTCGAAAAGCCTTTGCTTCTGGAGCTCATCGCCCCTTGCCGCGAGATCGTCGACTACGGCCGTAACATCTGAGAGCCTCCCCTCTATCTCGTTTAGATTGGATCTCAAGGATTCGGCTTCTTCCCGGGACGACCGGATACGGCCTTCGAGTCCCTCGATCCGCCCCGACGTCTCCGTAATGAAGCCTTCAAGCTCGCCCCTCTCGCCGTCCAATGACTCGTTTCTCCTCCTCGTCGACTCGATCCTGTCCTTCAAATGCCTGATCGATTCCTCCACCGTCTTTATCTCGGCCTCGTTGGAGAAGAAACTCCTCTGTATCTGGGAAAACTGCTCTTCCACCTCCATCGATGAGGTCTTCATCTCCTCTATTTTCCCCTCGACAACCAAAAGCCTGGCCTCGGCCACGGCTTCCTCCTCCTCCTTCCCCTTGAGCCTCTTCTGCTCGGCTTCTATCTCTTCGGTAAGGCGCAAATAGCCCTTTGCGGCGTCCATCAACTCGGATTTCTTGAGATTCTCCTTCAACTCCTTATAATCCTCCGCCCTCTTCGCCTGCTGGGCCAGGGAGTCCATCTGCCGCTTGACCTCCCCGATTATGTCGCCGATCCTCAAGAGGTTGTTCCTCGTCGACTCGATCTTCCGTATCGCCTCTATCTTCTTGGCCTTGTATTTGGTGATCCCCGCCGCCTCCTCGACGAAAACCCTCCTTTCTTCGGGACGGGCGGAGATTATACTCCCTATCTGCCCCTGGGCGATTATCGAGTAGGTCTTTGCGCCAACGCCGGTTCCCATAAAGAGGCCGTTGATATCCTTCAAACGGCACGGCGCCTTGTTCAGGAAATACTCGCTCTCCCCGGAGCGGTAGATCCTTCTCCTGACCGTTATCTCGTGATAGGTGGAAAAATTCGGGGGGACAATTCCGTCGGCGTGGGTGAACGTAAGGGTGACCTCGGCCATTCCCAGGGGCTTTTTGTCCCCGGAGCCGTTAAAGATTACATCCTCCATCGCCTTTCCCCTGAGGGACTTGACGCTCTGTTCCCCCAGGGCCCACTTTATGGCGTCAACGATGTTTGACTTACCGGAGCCGTTCGGCCCCACCACGGCGGTTATCCCCCTGGGAAACGTCAGGGTCGACTTGTCGATGAAGGACTTGAAGCCAAGGATTTCTAATTTCTTTATTTTCATCGAATTTTCATCGGCAGAAATTTCAGCTATTTAGTATCATATTTTGGCGACCATGTAAAGGGAAAAGTGGATATATAGTTATTATATTCTCTTAAAATACCACATATAGTGTATAATTTGCCCATTTATGACTCGACCGGACGCGCTTTTTTATCTCCCCTTCTTGAGCTTTGCCGGGACGTACGGACACAGCGGCTCAGGGGCGAGGTAATCTCCGTGATGGTAGTAGGCCCTCGCCCTGCATCCGCCGCAGACATCGACGTATTCGCACCTGCCGCACTTTCCTGTCAGCAGGGAATAGTCCCTGAGGCGCAAAAAGAGCTCCGATTTTTCCCATATCTCCCGTATCGGCCTCTCCCTGACGCTCCCTCCAGAGACCTCGAGGTAGCCGCAGGGCTGGGTATCGCCGCCGTGGGAGATGAAGAGGAAAGATATCCCGCCGAGACACCCCCTCGTGGAGGCGGAGAGATCCCCCGAGCCGCCGGGGTGACCGTGAGCGGGTTTGTCTCCCCTCCCCTTTGAATCTATGTCTACGCCGTCGATTGCGGCCGTCTCCCTCTTTATCCGCATGTACTGGGGGGCACAGGTGACCTTGACCTCGTGGGGGGCCTCCCTCTCATACCGGCAGATGTCTTTCAATATTCGCTCGTACTCCTCGCCGTCAAGGGAGTCTTCGGCCATATCCCTCCCCCTCCCCGTGGGAACGAGGAGAAAAAGGTGGTGGGCGACGGCCCCGAGGCGACGGACCAGATCCTCTATCTCGGAAAGCTCGCCCATGTTTCTTTTTGTGATGGTGGTATTTATTTGAAACGGGAGACCTTCCGCCTTTGCGCTCTCGACACCGAAGACCGCTCCGGCAAAGGCCCCGGGGACTCCCCTCAAGTCGTCGTGGGACTTTGCGTCTTTGCCGTCTATGCTGATCGACACCCTCTTGATCCCGGCACCTAAAAGCTCCCTCGCCCTCTCCCTTGTCAGGAGTGTCCCGTTGGTGGCAAGGACCATCCTCAGGCCCAGCTCCGTCCCCGCCCTTGCGATCTCGGAGACATCTTTCCTCATCAAAGGCTCGCCCCCGGTCAGGATCACAATCGGGCTTGAGAAGGCGGCGATATCCTCTATGAGCCTCAACGACTCCTCGGTCGTAAGCTCCCCAGGGTAGGGCCCCATCTCCGAGGAGGCCCTGCAGTGATCGCAGGCGAGGTTGCAGGAGCGGGTAATCTCCCAGGCAACCAGCCTCAGTCCCGACTCGATTTTATCACGATTTTTCAAATCTGGGCTTCTTAAAAAAATGGATGTCGAAAAAGTCTTGGATCTCTCCAATTCTACAACAACATATCAAATTGCTAAAGGGGAAAATCAATGACAAAAACGGCGGCCCCCCGAGAGAAAAATCACCCCAACCTCCCCACACTATCGCATATCCTTCATTAAATAGAAGGTTTCCAACACCCACAAGACACAAATTGCAGCGCCGTGCCCCCCCTCCCTCTAAATATCCGCGAGGAGCCTCGCCGCCTCGGGGGCGAAATAGGTCAAAATCATATCGGCCCCAGCCCTCTTGATGCAGGTCAGCATCTCCATCATGACCCTCTCCCCGTCGATCCAGCCCTCCTTTGCGGCGGCCTTTACCATCGAGTACTCCCCGCTGACGTTATAGGCGGCGACCGGAAGGTCGAAGCGCTCCTTGACCCTGAAGATGATGTCGAGATACGCGATGGCCGGCTTTACCATTACGATATCGGCCCCCTCCTCGATATCCAACTCTATCTCCCTCATCGCCTCCCTGGCGTTAGGGACCTGCATCTGATGAGAGCGCCTGTCGCCGAAGGACGGGGCGGAATCCACCGCATCCCTGAACGGATTATAGAGACTTGAGGCGTACTTTGCGGCGTACGACATAATGGGGGTGTTTATAAACCCCTCCCTTTCCAGACCCTCCCTTATCGCCCCCACCCTTCCGTCCATCATATCGGACGGGGCCACCATGTCCGATCCCGCCCTCGCGTGGGAGACGGCTATCTTCACCAAAAGGTCGAGGGTCGGGTCGTTTTTTATCTCGCCGTCGGCCACTATCCCGCAGTGACCGTGGCTCGTGTAATCACAGAGACACACGTCGGTTATGACCAAGAGCTCCGGGAGACTGTCTTTCAAGGCCTTTATGGAACGTTGAACTATCCCGTCCTTATCATAGCCCTCGCTTCCCGCCTCGTCCTTCACCTTCGGGATGCCGAAGAGGATCACGGCGGGAATGCCCAACTTGTAAATCCTTCCTGCCTCCTCGACGAGTCGGTCGAGGGAGAAGTGAAAGCACCCGGGCATGGAGGGAATCTCGTCCTTCACCTCCTTTCCGTGAACCACGAACATCGGATAGATGAGATCCTTGACATCGAGCCTGGTCTCCGCCACCATGTCCCTGATCCCCTCTTTCATCCTCAGACGTCTCATTCTCGTGCGTGGAAAGGACAATTCAAATCCCCCTAAATGAAAGTAATTATAATTATCTATGGAAACAATCTAACATCTACCACCCTTTATTTCAAGAAAATTTGACAGAACGAAGAAAAAGCTTTAGAATATAGAGTCGTTAAGCGAATACTTTTATGGAACTTACATTATCTTTCGATAAAAAGTGAAAACCCGACTTCCAATAACGCTCTTTATCGCTGCATCAATAACTTTTGTAATCCCCGGCTCTCCGGCGGCAAAAATCCCCGACAAGGACGCCACGAAGGTCGTTGTACTGGTGCACGGCTTTATGAGGACAAAGCACTCGATGCACTTCCTCGAAAGAGAGCTTACGCTTCAGGGATATTACGTCATCAACGAGACCTATCCCAGCCTGGAAAAGAGCCTTGAAGAGAACGCGGATTTCTTAAACAACACGATTGTTTTAGAGACGGAAAAGATAAAGGGTGACTATGAGATCTACTTCGTCACCTACAGCATGGGGGGACTTGTTACTCGCTGCTACCTCAACAAATATCGGCCTGCCCATACCGTCAGGATGGTCATGATAGCCCCGCCCAACCGGGGGGCGATAAAAGCCGAGTTCTTCAGCGAGTTTCCCCTCTCCGATAAGTTTCTCGGGCCGAGCGGGCTGGAGATGGCAAGGGGGGAGGACTTCCTGACTGAGCTGTGCGGCGGCACCCCGAATATCCAGTTCGGCATAATATCCGGAGGAAAGGGGGATAACGAGGGATACTCAAAGAAAATTCCCGGCGACGACGACGGGACGGTTAGCGTCTGGAGCACGTACCTGAAAGGTTCAAACGATTTCATCCTCCTGAACCATCAGCACACCTTCATCTGTTACTACAAGGACGTCATAGAAAACACAAAAAATTTCCTTGAAAGGGGGGTGTTTCTCGTTCACTCCACGCCGCCCACAAAAGAACGGTAGGCACCCTTAACAGCCGTCGTTTTTGTATGAATGGATGCCGATTTTGGGACACGGCTCATTGAAATCTCGATTAGGCACAAATCCCTTGTGAAAAAAGTCTAAAATAATAGATTTAAATTTTTACTTGACTTGAGCTTCAAAATAGATTATTTTATCGAGTAATAGAAATGGAGGAGGTTATCAGTGAAGAGAGATGACGATAAGAATCCAATAAATATTAAGGAACGGTCTTATCCCGCCAATTTTGTGATGGAGCTTTTTAATATCACCCGTCAGCAGCTCTACTACTGGAGAAAGAACCTCCTTAAAGCGACGGGAAACGGTACAGGGAAACAAACCCTATATTCATTTCAGGATCTGGTCGGCATAAAGACCATTCTGAAGCTTCGGGAAGAGGGGGTTTCCACCCATATGATCACCAGGGTGATCAAAAAATCGAAAGACCTCTTTCCCGATATGGAAAATCTCCTCTCCAATACGCCCGTCATACCATCCGGAGGAAGGCTGATAGTCCTCTACCGCGGAGACGCCTTCGACGGGGCGACGGGGCAGGGTGTATTTATCAGCCTGCTCGAAGTGGAAAAGGAGCTGGAGGAGCGCATCAGGGAGAAGCTGAGAGAAACCGCATAATGGAACTCTTATTGTGCTAAGAAAAATGCGATCTGTTTAATTTGGTAAATCTATATCCCTTTTAAATTTTATATCTTCTCTATCTGAAATAGTAATTGATATTCCATGAACGGTGATAATCAAGCCTGCCCGCTGTGCAATCCGAAGCCGGAGGATATACTTTTCGATACCCATAATTTCTACATCATGGCGTCCAAAAGCACCTCCGACATCATTATCATCCCCAAAAAACACTACTCCGCCATGGCCGACATCCCGAACGAGATAAACCTGGAATTTGACGAATTGAGGATGCTGATCAGAAAGGTCCTCAACGTGGATTTCAGTGATTGTGTTTTTTACGAACACACCGGCGGAGACCACGCCAAGGTCTTTATAGGACACGGCGAAGGACACGGGCATGCCCATTTCCACTTTTCTCCGAAGGGGTACGAGCTCCTGCAGAAAATCCCCGACACGCACATTCGGGAAGTCGATTCCTGGAACGATCTGATCGCATCGAGGAGGAACGGGGAACAATATCTTTACATAGAGGACAACGTCAACAAGAAGTACGTGATCATGATCGACGACGTAAGACACATCCTTGAGGAGGGTAAATAGCCGCGTAATTCTCCCCCGAAGAGCACCGTCCGACAAGCTTATGCGGTTCAACTTAAAACGGCACTTTTGATCCGTCGCCCGCCGCTGCCCGCGCTCGCTGACATTTCAAAAATTTTCAATTTTAGTTTTTCCGTAAAAAAGAGCCGCGCGGCCTCCTGTGTGACTCTTTGCAATCTCTTTTAAGCTTATTGTATCAACGTCATTTTTCGACCATATCTTCCATCAAAAGTCTATTTTGTCATCTTATTCAACTCGTCCAACAGCTTCATCTCATCGTAGATTCCGGCACCGGCCTAATAGGGCTGGCCCGGGACCTTAAGCATATAGGATATCTTCCTCACAGGCGAGTTGCCTCCCTGCTTGGTCTAATAGTACTCCACCCAACCGCCGGTCGGCCGTCTCCCCTGCCGATCCAATCCTCACAGCGATTACCATAACAAAGGCCTTTGAAGTGATTAAAAAAAAATCGGGGCGGATTCAAAACCCGCCCCGGCACTATTTATAATATCCTGAATGGCCGGACCAATGCTCAGCCCTGAGCCATCCACCCATCACACTATTTTCTCAACACCTTTTTGTCCAGCTTCCCGACGCTGGTTAGTGGCATCTCGGAAAGTATCTCTATCTCCTTCGGCACCTCGTAGGGGGCAAGCCTCTCCTTGGCGTAACCCAATATCTCTTTTTTCAAGGCCTCCTTGTCCGTTCCCGGATCAATTGACGGAGAGAGCGTGAGATAGGCCCTGACCATCTCGGAGCCCGGCCTGTCCGGGTTCGGGACACCGACCGTTGCCGCAATCTCCACGGCGGGGTGCGTTGCGATGATGTCCTCGACCTTCTTGGAGAAGACCTTGAAGCCGCTGACGATTATCATGTCCTTCGTTCTGTCGACGATCGTCAGATACCCGTCCTCGTCCTGCACCATAACATCCCCGGTGTGCATGTATCCCTCCGAATCGACCGCCCGCTTCGTCTCCTCGTGATTTTTGAAATAACCCACCATAAGCTGGGGACACCTTATGAGGAGCTCCCCGGGCTCCCCCTGCTTTGCCTCCTTTCCCGTTGCGGGGTCGACGAGTTTAATGTCGGTATTTATCATCGGAAGCCCGATGGTCCCCAGCTTCTTCTTGCCCTTGATCGGATTCATTACCGTGATGGCGGCGGTCTCGGTCATCCCGTACAGCTCGATGAGCTTTTCCTTCCCTATAATAGACTCCAGCTCCTTCTGGGAACCGACCGGGAAGGGGGCGGCGGCCGAGATGCACTGTGCGAGGTCCGAGTGATCGAGCTTCCTGAACTTGGGGTTGGATAGAAGCAAGTAGTAAAGGGACGGGACGTTGGCTATCAGGTGCGGCCTGTACTTTTCGAGTATATTGCAGAGGAAGTCGGTATTTCTGGGATCAGGGAGGAGGAGCTGGGTCCAGCCGTTATAGACCGAGAACTCGTTGAATGCCATTCCCGCGATGTGAAACATCGGAAACGCCGAGAGGACGGGCCCCACCTCCTTTTCCCACTCCATGTACTTGTTTGCCACGAGGATCTCCGCCACGTTGTTTCTGTGACTCAGAAGCGCCCCCTTGGGGACTCCCGTGGTGCCGCCGGTGTACATGATAAGGGCGATGTCATCCGGGGATATTTTGACATTCGGCGCCGTGTCCGAGTAGGCCCCGGCCTTGATTACATCGGGTAAATTCAGGACTATTTTCCCCTCGATGGGGGTGACTTCCCCCGAGGGGAGCTTCTTCAGGAGCTTTCCCAGCACCCGCTTTATCTTGGGGAGAAAGTTGCCCACGTTTGTCGCCACGATCAGATCGAGCTTGGGAAGCTTTTGGGCGATCTTCGTAACCCTCTCGGCGAATATAATATCGAGAGTCACAAACCCCTTCATCTCGGAGTCCTTGATCTGGTGCTCCATCTCATTGATAGAAAGAAGGGGCGACACCCCGCTTACGACGCACCCGGTCTTCAACGCCCCCAGCCAGGCGATCGGAAACTCCGGAATGTTGGGAAGGCAGATCCCCACCACGTCCCCCTTCTTGAACCCGTTCTTGATGAGCAGATTGGCGAACCGATTGGAGTACAGGTCGAGCTCCCCGAAGGTCACCGGCACGTCCATGAATACAAACGCCGGCTTTTCCCGCTTTTCCGTAAGGCTCTTCTTGAAGAGATCGAGCAGGTTGTTTTCAAAGAGCTTCGGATCAACGTCCGGGATCTTCCGACCGTACGATTTTGTCCAGAATCTCTTTTCCTCTGCACTATTTTTTGCCATAATAT
>JAFGIX010000002.1 GCA_016929395.1 Candidatus Zymogenus saltonus | reverse complement strand
GTCAATGTCGTCTTCCCGTGATCTATGTGGCCGATCGTTCCCACGTTTACGTGCGGCTTGGTCCTCTCAAATTTCTTCTTGGCCATCTTACTCTCCTTGGAAAATTATTACATCCCTATTAAATAGGATATTATTTTATTTAAGGGTTATTATGTTCTAATACCTGCTACGATCTCCTCGTGCTTACGCTCCGGTACTTTCTGATAATGGTCGAACTGCATCGTGTATGTGGCCCTTCCCTGAGTCATCGAGCGAATATCGGTGGCATAACCGAACATCTCGTCCAGCGGAACTTCTGCCCTGATGGTCTGGGTTCCCCTTCTCGGCTCCATCCCCAGAACCTTTCCCCTTCTGGAGCTCAAATCGCCCACAACATCCCCGGTATATCCCTCCGGGGTCACCACCTCAACGCTCATAATAGGCTCGAGGAGGATGGGTGTGGCCCTTTTCATCGCGTCTTTGAAGGCCATCGACGCCGCAATGTTAAACGCCAGCTCCGATGAATCCACCTCGTGATAGGAGCCGTCGTTTAGGGTAACCTTTACATCTACGACCGGGTATCCGGCGAGCACTCCCTCCTCCATGGCCGTCTCTACACCCTTTTTAACGGCAGATATATATTCCTTCGGGATACTGCCACCGACCACTTTATCTTCAAAGATAAAACCCTCATCGGAGGTCGTCGGGGTGATGGTGATCTTGACGTGGCCGTACTGTCCGCGTCCCCCCGATTGCCTTATAAATTTTCCCTCCGATTCCGCCTTTGCCGTGATGGTCTCCTTAAAGGCGACCTGGGGTTTCCCCACTTTTGCATCTACCTTAAACTCTCTCAGGAGCCTGTCCACGATGATCTCGAGGTGGAGCTCCCCCATTCCGGAGATCAGGGTCTCGCCCGTTTCCCCGTCCACCCGCACTTTAAATGATGGGTCTTCCATTGCGAGCTTAGCTAAAGAGAGGCCGAGCCTCTCCTCGTCCGCCTTGCTCTTCGGCTCCACGGCGACCGAGATGACCGGCTTCGGAAAATCCATCGCCTCGAGAACCAAGAGGTTGTCGCTCATGCAGAGCGTATCCCCGGTATTTGTCTTTTTGAGCCCCACAACGGCGGCGATATCTCCGGAGTAGACCTCCTTTATATCCTCCATTTTGTTGGCGTGGACCTTAAGGAGTCTTCCAATCCTCTCCTTTTTGCTTCTGGTTGAATTATACACATCGGTGCCCGCCTTGAGGCTGCCGCTATATACCCGAATATAGGTCAACTGACCTACGTACGGGTCGGTCATGATCTTGAATACGAGGGCCGAAAAGGGGGCGTCATCGTCGAGAGAAAGCTGTACTTCCTCTACGGTATCTGGATTAATCCCCGACACCAGCGGGATATCGGACGGGGCCGGAAGGTAATCGACAACGCCGTCCAAGAGCGCCTGCACCCCCTTGTTCTTGAAGGCCGACCCGATAAAGACCGGAACGACTCCGCCCGTTATCGTGGCCTTTCTAAGAGCCTTTTTTATCTCCTCTTCCCCGATTTCCTCACCCTCGAGGTACTTGGCCATCAGATTATCGTCGAAGTCGCAAACCGTCTCGACAAGACTCTCCCTCATCTCATTAACGCTGTCGAGGAGCTCATCCGGTATATCGACCTCGTAAAACTTCGTTCCGAGGGTCGTATCGTCGTATTTCCTTCCCTTTTTGGTTATAAGGTCTATTATCCCCTCGAAGTTATCCTCGGTGCCGATGGGGAGCTGCAACAGGACGGGAAGGGAGCCGAGCCTCTCCTTCATCTGCGAGACTACGTTCAAGTAATCCGCGCCGACCCTGTCCATCTTATTGATGAATGCGATCCTTGGGATATTGTACTTATCCGCCTGGCGCCAGACCGTCTCCGATTGGGGCTCCACGCCTCCCACGGCGCAAAAGACCGCGACGACTCCATCGAGAACTCTGAGAGAGCGCTCAACCTCCGCGGTGAAGTCCACGTGCCCCGGGGTATCGATAATATTGATTCTGTGATCCTTCCAGAAACAGGTCGTTGCGGCGGATGTAATTGTAATCCCCCTCTCCTGCTCCTGCTCCATCCAGTCCATGACGGCGGTCCCGTTGTGGACCTCTCCCATCTTGTAGGAGATCCCTGTATAGTAGAGAATCCTCTCCGTTGTCGTTGTCTTTCCCGCATCTATGTGGGCCATGATCCCTATGTTGCGGTTTCTTTTAAGGGGAACTTTTCTCATTTAACCTTGTGCCTCTACCAGTAAAAAAAAGCCTTTTCAAAAGGCCTTAAAACAGTAATGTAAAAATAAACTACCAGCGATAGTGAGCAAATGCCTTGTTGGCCTCGGCCATCTTATGGGTATCCTCTTTCTTCTTTACGGCCGATCCCTTGTTGTTCGATGCGTCGAGAATCTCCGCGGCGAGCCTCTCCTTCATGGACTTTTCACTCCTATTCCTGGAGTAACTGATAAGCCATCTTATCCCGAGGGCTTCGCGCCTGTTGGGCCTCACCTCCACCGGAACCTGATACGTGGATCCACCCACCCGTCTCGACTTTACCTCGATAACGGGCTTTATGTTGTCCAGGGCCTTTTTAAAGACCCTAACCGGATCGTCCTTAGATTTTTCCGCAACGATATCGAGGGAGTCATACAATATCCTTTCGGAGATGCTCTTCTCACCTTTCAGCATCATACAGTTGATAAACTTCGCTATGAGCCTATCCTTGTATTTCGGGTCCGGCAGGATCCCCCGCTTCGCTACTACTCTCCTTCTCGGCATTTTTTCCTTTGCTCGGCCGTTATTTGAGCTTAACGGCCCTCCTTATATATTATTTCTAAAAAATATCTGCTATCGACCATTCCCCTTCAACGCCCTAGGCGCCCCGCTTATTGATCGTCCCCTTCTGATCGTCCCCCTTTGATCGCCCCCCCTTGATTACCACTCCCTGATTACCCCCCCCATCATCATCCCCCCTGCCCACCATTACTGTCCCCCCGCACTTACTACGCCTACCCCCTTTAGACCTTGGGCCTTTTTGTTCCGTACTTTGACCTGCTCTTTTTTCTATCCTGCACGCCTACGGAGTCAAGGGTGCCGCGAACGATGTGGTATCTGACGCCCGGGAGGTCTTTTATTCTCCCTCCCCTGATCAGGACCACCGAGTGTTCCTGAAGGTTATGTCCCACCCCCGGAATATAGCTTGTCACCTCAATCTGATTGGTGAGCCTGACCCTGGCCACTTTTCTGAGCGCGGAATTCGGCTTTTTTGGGGTTGTCGTATACACTCTGACGCAAACCCCCCTCTTTTGCGGAGACCCCTGCAGGGCCGGAGCCGAAGTCTTTGACTTGAGCTTTTTTCTTCCTTTTCTCACCAATTGATTAACGGTGGGCATTTACACTCCTTTCGACAAAAAACTTATGAATTTTATCAGTAAGATAAAGTTTTGTCAAGCATTTTCCATTTAAATTTTGTCAATTCCTAAAAAAGTTTGGATTAAGGCCGTTTAACAGGGCACGGGGCTCAATATTTTCGCCTTGCCTGTAAACACAGCTAATCCGCCACGGCCTCCTCGGTTTTGGTCTCGGTTTCGAGCTCGTTGTACTTGTGAAAGCCGGTTCCCGCCGGGACGAGACGCCCCATTATGACGTTTTCTTTGAGCCCCCTCATGTAGTCGACCTTTCCGAGAATAGATGCCTCGGTCAGGACCTTTGTCGTCTCCTGGAAGGAGGCGGCGGAGAGAAAGCTCTCCGTGGAGAGGGACGCCTTCGTAATGCCAAGGAGCAGGGGTTTTCCCACGGCTGGGCCTCCCCCTTTGGCGATTACATTTCGGTTTTCCTCCTCGAACACCAGTTTTTCCACCTGCTCGCCCACGAGGAACTTCGTATCCCCGACCTCGGTTATCTTGACCCTCCTCAACATCTGCTTTACGATAACCTCGATATGTTTGTCGTTGATCTTCACGCCCTGGAGGCGGTAGACTTCCTGAACCTCATCCACGAGATACTTGGAGAGCTTCTCCTCTCCGAGGACCTGAAGTATATCGTGGGGGTTTGCCGATCCCTCCATGAGGGCCTCGCCGGCGTTTATAAAGTCCCCCTCGTGGACGTTGATATGTTTCCCCTTCGGAATCAGGTACTCCTTCGGCTCCCCGACCTTCGGGGTGACTAATACCTTCCTTTTGCCCTTTACGTCTTTGCCGTAGCTGACGTCTCCGTCGATCTCGCTGATGACGGCGAACTCCTTCGGCTTTCTGGCCTCGAAGAGCTCGGCCACCCTGGGAAGACCGCCGGTGATGTCTTTCGTCTTTGTCGTCTCCCTGGGGATCTTTGCAAGGACGTCCCCCGCCTCCACGCTGTCACCCTCCGAGACCATGATGTTGGCCCCCACCGGCATAAAGTAACGGGCCATGGCGGTGGAGCCGGGAAGCCTGTAGGTCCTCCCCTGGTCGTCTTTTATGGAAATGCGGGGTCTTGCATCCGGGTCTTTCGACTCGACGATGACCTTTCGGGAGAGGGAGGTCACCACATCCAGTTGCTCCTGCATGGTCACCCCCTCTATGACGTCGCCGAACTTTATGACTCCGCTGACCTCCGTCAATATGGGCAGCGTGTATGGATCCCACTCGGCGACCATCTGGCCCGATTTGACCGCATCTCCGTCGTTCACAAGGAGCTTCGAGCCGTAGTTCAGGGGATAGCGCTCCCTCTCCCTGCCGCTCTCGTCCTGAACTATTATCTCGCTGTTTCTGTTCATAACGATGGAGGTGCCGTCCTTTGTCTTGACCGTGTTCAGGTTGTAATATTTAATGTTCCCGTCGTTTCTTGTTTCGAGGGTAGTCTGCTCTGCGCGCCTGGAGGCCGTGCCGCCGATATGGAAGGTCCTCATCGTAAGCTGAGTTCCTGGCTCGCCGATCGACTGGGCTGCAATAACCCCAACGGCCTCTCCGATGTTGACCTTCTTACCCCTGGAGAGGTCCCTGCCGTAGCACTTGGCGCAGATTCCGCGCTTTGCGCGGCAGGTCAAGACCGAGCGTGTTATCACTTTCTCCAGGCCCGCCTCCTCGATCTTCTCCACCAGCTCCTCGTCTATCTCCTCGTTGGCCTTAACCAGAACCTCGTCGGTATATTTGTCCTTTATGTCGTTTAGGGCGACCTTGCCCAGTATCCTGTCTCCCACCGGCTCGATTATCTCCCCCCCCTCCATCAGGGAGGTCACCTCGATGCCCTTGATGGTGCCGCAGTCCTCCTCGGTGATGATGACATCCTGCACGACATCGACGAGGCGCCTTGTGAGGTAACCGGAGTTCGCCGTCTTCAGGGCGGTGTCCGCAAGACCCTTCCTTGCCCCGTGGGTCGAGATAAAATATTGCAGGACCGTCAGTCCCTCACGGAAGTTCGCCGTGATGGGCGTCTCTATAATCTCGCCGGAGGGCTTGGCCATAAGGCCTCTCATTCCGGCGAGCTGTCTAATCTGCTGCTGGGAGCCCCTTGAGCCGGAATCGACCATCATATGGATCGAGTTGAAGCTCGGGGTCCTCGCCCCATCCCCCTCTGCATGAAGGGACAGATCGTAAGCCAGCTCTTCCGTCATCTCTTGAGCGATCTCCTCGGTCACATCGGCCCAAATATCGATGACCTTGTTGTAGCGCTCGCCGTCAGTTATAAGCCCGTCGGTGTACTGCTGCTCGACCTTGCGCACCTCTTCCCTCGCCTCATCCAAGAGCTTCGGTTTGTTTTTGGGGATCCTCATATCCTTGATCGAAATGGATATCCCCGCTTCGGTGGCGTACTTGTAGCCAAAGTCCTTAAGTCTGTCCGCCAAGATGACGGTTTTTTTGTTTCCCGCATTCCTGTAGCTGATGTCTATGAGACGGGCGACCTCCTTTTTGGTCATGACGGTGTTGATGTTTTTGAACGGGATCTCCTTTGGGACTATCTCGTAAAGGAGGCATCTTCCAACGGTTGTATCGACAAGCTCTCCCTCAATTCTGACCTTGATCCTCGCCTGTAGATCGACCTCCCTCGCGTCGAAGGCGCCCCTGACCTCACCCATATCCGCAAAGATCTTGTTTTCGCCCTTAACGCCATCACAGCTCCTCGTGGTGTAATAGAGCCCCAGGACGATATCCTGGCTCGGGACGATTATCGGTTTTCCGCTTGCGGGAAGGAGGATGTTGTTAGTGCTCATCATAAGGACCCTCGCCTCCACCTGGGCTTCTATCGAGAGGGGAATGTGCACCGCCATCTGGTCTCCGTCGAAGTCCGCGTTAAATGCGGCACATACGAGGGGGTGAAGCTGAATGGCCTTTCCCTCGATCAGGATCGGCTCGAAGGCCTGGATTCCCAGCCTGTGGAGGGTCGGCGCCCTGTTAAGGAGAACCGGGTGCTCCTTGATGACCTCATCCAGGATGTCCCAGACCTCGGGGCGCTCGTTTTCCACCGCTTTCTTGGCGCTCTTTATGGTGGATACGTATCCCCTTTCCTCCAGCTTGGCGTATATGAAGGGCTTGAAAAGCTCTACGGCCATCTTCTTGGGGAGCCCGCACTGGTGAAGCCTGAGCTCGGGCCCTATGACAATAACCGATCTCCCGGAGTAATCGACCCTCTTTCCGAGGAGGTTCTGGCGGAACCGACCCTGTTTTCCCTTGAGCATGTCGGACAGGGATTTGAGGGGCCTCTTGTTTTGTCCGGTGATGGCCCTGCCCCTTCGCCCGTTGTCGAACAGGGCGTCCACCGACTCCTGGAGCATCCTCTTTTCGTTCTGGATTATTATCCCTGGGGCGTTAAGCTCCTGAAGGCGCTTGAGCCTGTTGTTCCTGTTTATCACCCTCCGGTAGAGGTCGTTCAGGTCGGAGGTGGCGAACCTGCCGCCGTCAAGGGGCACTAGGGGCCTGAGGTCCGGCGGGATGACCGGAATACACTCCATGACCATCCACTCGGGGCGGTTCCCCGAGTATAAAAAGGCTTCTATTACCTTGAGCCTCTTGGATATCTTTTTTCGCTTCGCCTCCGAGGTCGTATCGATCATCTCCCGCCTCAGGTCCTCGGCGAGCTTTGCGATATCCACCTCTTTTAAGATGTCCCTTATCGCCTCGGCGCCTATACCCACGTCTATATCGCCGTGCTTTTCCTTGACCCGGTGCAGCTGCTCTTCCGTAAGGAGGTCCCCCTGGGAGAGGGGGGAATCCTTCGGGTCTTTGACGACGTAGGTCTCAAAATAAAGAATCCTCTCCAGGTCTTTCAGGCTTATGTCGAGCACGGTCCCGATGCGCGAGGGGAGGCTCTTCAAGAACCAGATATGGGTCACGGGGGTTGCCAGCTCGATATGGCCCAGCCTCTCCCTCCTCACCTTGGATTGAATGACCTCCACGCCGCACTTTTCGCACACGACCCCCCGGTGCTTCATCCGCTTGTACTTGCCGCAGTTGCACTCGTAATCCTTCGTGGGTCCGAAGATCTTTGCGCAAAAGAGGCCATCCCTCTCCGGCTTGAAGGTCCTGTAATTTATCGTTTCCGGTTTTTTTACTTCGCCGTGAGACCAAGACCTTATCTTATCCGGCGAGGCGAGAGATATCCTCACGGACTCGATATCAATCGGGTCTTTAGGCTTTTCAAAATAGCTGAAAATATCGTCCAAGACTACACCTCTATAAAGAGATTAAGTAGCTTAATTCTTTTTCTTTCCCCTCTCTTGAAGCTCCATATCGAGCCCCAAGCTCTGCATCTCCTTGACTAAAACGTTGAACGACTCGGGAAGCCCCGGCTCCAGATACTGCTCGTTTTTGACTATCGACTCGTACATCTTGTTTCTCCCGGTGACGTCGTCCGATTTCACCGTCAGATATTCCTGGAGGGAATACGCCGCACCGTAGGCCTCCATCGCCCACACCTCCATCTCTCCCAGACGCTGCCCTCCGAATTGGGCCTTTCCGCCGAGGGGCTGCTGGGTCACGAGGGAATAGGGGCCGATGGAGCGGGCGTGGATCTTGTCGTCGACCAGGTGGTGCAATTTAAGGATGTACATCAGTCCCACCGTCACCTGCTGGCGGAAGGGCTCTCCCGTCCGTCCGTCGTAAAGGGTCGTCATGCCGGATTCCGGAAGTCCCATGCGCTTCAGCGCCTCCGACACATCGCCTTCCGTGGCCCCCTCGAAGACGGGAGTCGATATAAACACTCCCTTTCTGAACTTCAAGGCGATATTCTTTACTTCATCGTCGGAGAGAGTGTCCACGTAATCGTTCATGTTTCCGATTGAAAATATGTCCTTCAGCCTCTCCTTCATGGCGGAAACCGAGTAATTCGTCTCGATAATATCGTTGATCTTGTCTCCCATTTCACCGATGGCCCACCCGAGGTGAGTCTCGAGAATCTGGCCCACGTTCATCCTCGAAGGGACCCCGAGAGGATTCAAGACTATCTCGACCGGCGTCCCGTCCTCCATGTAGGGCAGATCCTCCTCGGGGAGTATCCTCGAAAGGACTCCCTTGTTCCCGTGACGGCCCGCCATCTTGTCGCCGACCGAGAGCTTCCTCTTCATCGCCACATATACCTTTACCAGCTTTATAACGCCGGGGGGCAGCTCGTCCGCCCTCGTTACCTTGTTTATCTTCTCGTCGAAGATGAGGCGGATCAACTCCACCTGTTCCGAGATGCTCTCAAATATCACCGCCAGTTTATCGAAGACGCCCTCGTCCCCCTTCACCTTTACCTTAACGTTTCTGAAGTCCTCGATCTTCAGCCCCGCAAAGCTCTCTTCGGTCAAAACCGTCCCCTTTTTAAGGAGCATGCTCTTTTTGTCATCGCCCAGGTTCGCGGCGAGCTTCATCCCCAAAAGAAGTTCCTTTATCCTTTCGAGGCCGCTGTTCCTTATGATAGAAATCTCGTCGTCCCTGTCCTTCTTTAGTTTCTCCACCTCTTCGTTCTCGATGGACAGGGTCCGGTCATCCTTGTCCACTCCCTTTCTGGAGAAGACCTTTGCTCCGATGACGATCCCCTCGATTCCCGGGGGCACCCTGAGGGAGGAGTCCCTGACGTCCCCCGCCTTCTCCCCGAAGATGGCCCTAAGAAGCTTTTCCTCCGGGGAGAGCTGGGTCTCCCCCTTGGGAGATATCTTCCCTATCAGGATATCGCCCGGGAAGACCTCGGCGCCTATCCTGACTATTCCGGATTCGTCGAGGTTTTTCAGCGCCTCCTCTCCCACGTTCGGGATGTCCCGCGTGACCTCCTCCGGTCCGAGTTTTGTGTCCCTTGCCATCAGCTCGAACTCCTCGATGTGAATCGAGGTAAAACTGTCTTCCTTTACCACCTTTTCGCTGATCAGGATGGAATCCTCGAAATTGTACCCGCCCCAGGGCATAAAGGCCACTATGACGTTCCTCCCCAGGGCCAGCTCCCCGTTGTTTATGGCCGGGCCGTCGGCGATTATCTGACCCCTGACCACTATGTCGCCCTTTTTCACGATAGGCTTCTGATTGACGCAGGTGTTCTGATTTGAGCGTTGGTACTTGATCAGATTGTAAATATCCACACCGGCCCCGTTATCGGAGTCGCTATTTGTGCGGATTATAATCCTCGAGGCGTCCACATTTTCGACCAAGCCGTTGTTCTTGGCCATAAGCGTAACCCCGCTGTCCCTGGCGACTATCCTCTCCATCCCCGTTCCGACCAAGGGCGCCTCGGGCCTGAGAAGGGGCACCGCCTGCCGCTGCATGTTGGATCCCATAAGGGCCCTGTTGGCATCGTCGTTCTCAAGGAACGGGATCAACGAAGCGGCCACGCTGACGAGCTGCTTGGGGGAAACGTCCATAAAGTTTATCTCATCCGGCTGTGCCATTCCAGGCTCACCGCCCCTGCGGACGTTGATCAAGTCCCTCATGAAATTGCCGTCGTCGTCTATCGGCGCATTGGCCTGAGCGATTACGGCCATCTCCTCGTTAAGGGCGGTTAAAAACTCTATCTCGTCGGTCACCTTAGCATCCTTCACCTTGCGGTAAGGGGTTTCGATAAAGCCGTACTCGTTCACCCTGGCATAGGTGGAAAGGGACGCGATAAGCCCGATGTTCGGCCCCTCGGGGGTCTCGATGGGACATATCCGACCGTAATGGGTGTTGTGGACGTCTCTCACCTCAAATCCCGCCCTCTCCCTCGTGAGGCCGCCCGGCCCGAGAGCCGAGAGCCTCCTCTTGTGGGTAATCTCGCTTAAGGGATTGGTCTGATCCATAAACTGGGAGAGCTGGGATGAGCCGAAGAACTCCTTGATTACGGCGGTGACCGGCTTGGAGTTGATCAGGTCGTGGGGCATCAGGGTCTCGACCTCCTGGAGGCTCATCCTCTCCTTTATTGCCCGTTCCATCCTGACGAGCCCGATCCTGAACTGGTTTTCGAGAAGCTCGCCGACCGCCCTGACCCGCCTGTTTCCGAGATGATCGATATCATCGATCTGCCCCTTGCCGTTTCTCAGGTCGAACAGGTATTTCACCGAATAGAGTATATCCTCTTTCCTGAGGACCTTGACGTCAATCGGAACGTCGAGTCCCAGCTTGTAATTGAGCTTTAGCCTTCCCACGTTGGAGAGGTCATACCGTTCGGGGTTGAAAAACAGGTTGTCAAAGAGGTTCTGGGCGGTCTCTATCGTGGGCGGGTCGCCCGGTCTCAACCTTCTATATATCTCTATTATAGCCGACTTCTGATCGGGGACCTTGTCGGTAAGAAACGTGTTTCTGATCGCCGAGGATATGTTGAAATCATCCATCAGGAGGACATCAAACTCCTTGATCCCCCTCTTGATAATCTCCTCCAGCCTGTCCTGGGTTATCTCGTCGTTCACCTCCACGATCACCTCTCCCGTCTTAGGATCGACTACGTCCGATGAGACAACCCGCCCGATCACCGACTCCAGGTCGACCGTTACAGTCTCTATGCCGGCTTCCCTCATCTTCTTGATAGTGGACTTGTTGAACTTCCTCCCCTTCCTGACCAAGACGTCCCCCGTCTCCGGGTGCTTGACCTCCTCGAAGGACTTCTGCCCGGCCAGATACTCGAAATCGGGAATCTTCTTGTATCCATCCTCGGTGATTATTATCCTTTCGGTGCTGTAGAAGAAATTCAGGAGCTCTTCGGTGCTGTACCCCAACGCCTTCAAGAGGATCGTGGCGGGAAACTTCCTCCTCCTGTCGATCCTGACGTGGATGATATCCCTGGGATCAAACTCGAAATCGAGCCAGGAGCCTCTGTACGGAATAACCCTGCATGAGAAGAGGAGTTTCCCGGAAGAGTGTGTCTTCCCCTTATCATGGTCAAAAAAGACGCCGGGAGACCTGTGGAGCTGACTTACGACGACCCGCTCCGTCCCGTTTATAATGAAGCTCCCGTTTTGCGTCATCATCGGGAGGTCACCGAAAAAGACCTCCTGCTCCTTGATGTCGCGAATGCTCTTTGCGTTCGCCTCTTCGTCCTTGTCCCAAACAACAAGCCTGACGGTAACCTTGAAGGGTGCCGCGAAGGTCATCCCCCTCTGATGACACTCCTCGACGTCGTACTTGGGCTCCCCCAACGAGTATTCCACGTACTCTAGTGAAGCGGTCTCGTTAAAGTCCCAGATTGGGAAGACGCTCCTGAAGACTCCCTCGAGCCCCGCATCCTTCCTCTCCGACGGGGGAAGATCGGTTTGGAGAAAGCGGAAATATGATCTCTTCTGCACGTCGATAAGCTCGGGTATATCGATGATACTTCTGCTTTTCCCGAAATCCACCCTCTCCCAATTGTACTTTTTAGCCAATTCGGCCATACCTTTATCTCCCGTAAAGCCCTGAAAAAGATAATAGAATGATAATTGCTATTTGATGACAGATAAGGTCTTAGAGAATTCTAAAACGCGTAATTAAAGAAAACCCAAAATCGAAAAAAGCGGGCCGGCACGACACCGGCCCATATTATCTTTATATTATTTTAACTCCGCCTTTGCGCCCACCTCGGCAAGCTTTTTGACCATCTCCTCGGCGCTCTCTTTCGAGACACCCTCCTTGATCGGCTTCGGCGCGGATTCAACAAGCTCCTTCGCCTCCTTGAGACCAAGGGTCGTAAACTCCCTGACCACCTTGATAACCTGGATCTTCTTTTCTCCTACATCGGTGAGAACAACGTCGAACTCCGTTTTTTCTTCGGCCGCTGCGGCATCTCCACCCCCAGAGGCGGGCATTGCGGCAATCGCGACAGGGGCCTGAGCCGACACACCGAATCTCTCCTCCAGCTCCCCTATAAACTCGGAAAGCTCGAGAACCGTCATGCTCTCGATAAATTGGATCACATCATCTTTAGATATTTTGCCTTCCGACTTCTTGGGAGCCGGTTTTTTTTCTTCGGTCACTTTTTTTTCAGCGTTTTCTTCAGCCATCTTTATTCTCCTTTTCACATCTCTTAATTAGCCGTTTCTTTGGCATCTTTAATCGCCACAAGGGCATACACAAATTTCCTCTTGATACCGGAAAGCACCTGAACCAATCCTGTCGGCACGGCATTCATCGTTCCCAGAAGCATCGCGATAAGGACGTCTCTGGAGGGGAGCTTCGACATGGATATGACATTCGCCTCGCTTATCTCCTTTCCCCTCAAGAGGCCCTTTTTGAACTCGAAGTTCTTAAACTTGCCGATAAATTCCGCGAGCACCTTTGAGGTAACCGCAGGATCCTCGTTGGAAACGATAATCCCGGTTGGGCCGACAAGATCTTCGACCATAGATGCAAAATCGGTATCCTTTGCCGCGAGAATTATGAGTTTGTTCTTCACAACCTTGTACTCAATCCCGACGTTCCTGAAGCCGTTCCTGAGTTCGTTCATCTCCTCGGCCGAAAGTCCCCGGTAATCCGTGAGAAAAGCCATGTTGGAATCGGAAAGTCTCTTGTGCATCTCGACTACGAGGGCTTCCTTTTTTTCCCTTTTCAATAAAACCTCCTTTCACCGCCCCGATCCAAATCAAACGGCAATTCCATTCAGGCCCATAAGTCGCCCGATAAAAACGACCGAAAAAAACGATCTCTCCTTGTCTCGGCGGGCCCCAATAAGGATTAAATGTTCGGGTCTTGAGACCGAATTGATCAATGAGTAAAGATCGGTGCCCAAACCCCCTTGCATACCGGCTGTCTCAGACAGGGGAAGTTATTCTATTTTTCTATTTTAAAATATTTCTCATATAAATCGGATCTATCTTTAACCCGGGTCCCATGGTGGAAGAAACAGCAATACCCTTGAGATATGTTCCCTTGCTTGTTTGCGGCTTCAGTTTGATCACCACCTCAAGGAGCGCCATGATGTTCTCCTTTAACTTTTCCACGCCAAAGGAAACCTTGCCGACGGGAACGTGCAGTATCCCGTTCTTTTCCACCTTAAAATCAACCTTTCCGGCTTTCAGCTCTTCTATCGCCCTCTTGAGATCGAAAGTCACCGTTCCGATTTTTGCGTTCGGCATAAGACCCCGCGGGCCAAGCAGTTTTCCCAATTTGCTGACCTGCCCCATCAAGTCCGGGGTTGCCACGGCCTTATCGAATTCGAGCCATCCGCCCTCTATTTTTTCTATCATATCCTCGGCACCGACGAAATCTGCACCGGCATCCTTGGCTTCCCTTTCCTTCTCCCCCTTGGCAAAGACAAGAATCTTAACGCTTTTTCCCGTCCCGTTGGGAAGCGCCGCCGCACCCCTGACCATCTGATCGGAATGTCTCGGGTTCACTCCAAGCCTGAAGGCAATGTCAACGCTCTCGTCAAATTTCGCCTTAGAATTGTTCACCAAAATATCCAGCGCCTCATTAAGGTCGTACCTCTTCTGGGCATCTATCTTCGCCTTTACAGCCAGATAATTCTTCCCACGTTTTGCCATCATCTTCTCCAATACTTAAGAATACTTAAGATATATATACTATTAATACTCGGCATTTTTTAATCGACACCCTCAACCTTGATTCCCATGCTCCTCGCGGTTCCCTCGATGATCTTTCTGGCATTGTCCAGATCCACGGCGTTGAGATCGGGCATCTTAGTCTTGGCTATCTCCTCCACCTGTTTTCTCGTCACCTTACCCACCTTCTCCTTGTTGGGGGTTCCGCTTCCCTTGATAATCCCTGCGGCCTTCTTTAACAGCACCGCCGCCGGCGGCGTCTTTGTAACAAAAGAGAAGGAACGGTCGGCATACACGGTGATGACGACAGGTGTAATCATTCCCTGTTCTTTTGCGGTCCTTGCGTTGAATATCTTACAGAACTCCATGATGTTCACGCCCTGCTGACCCAGGGCGGGCCCCACGGGCGGGGATGGACTCGCCTGTCCTGCGGGGATCTGCAGCTTTATTTGACCTATGACCTTCTTTGCCATCTTAGCTCCTTGTCCTTATATTTTTACAATTTCCTATTATTTTCCGACACATAGAATTCGCCCCCCTCCCCCCCGATCCCCCAGCCCCATCCCTCCTAAACACTAATCTTGCCCCATCCTCCCCAGCCTAATCCAGCCCCATCTCCCCTAAATCCCAACCAAGGAAAGCCCCTTCTGCCTCCCTCCCCATTGATCAAGGATTATCCCTTTTTTACCTGAAAGAATTCGAGCTCCACGGGAGTCGGCCTCCCGAAGATGGAGACCATAACCTTGACCTTTCCCTTTTCTGGGTAAACCTCATCCACGTAGCCCGCAAAGGTAGCAAAGGGGCCGTCGGTCACGCTGACGGCGTCGCCTTTCTCGAAGGTGATCTTCGGCTTTGGCTTTACGGCCCCATCCTCCATTTGATGCTGGATGTTCTCGACTTCTTCATCGGTGAGAGCCGGTGGATTTGTCGATCCGCCTACAAATCCCGTAACCTTGGGTGTATTCTTCACAATGTGCCAGGTCTCTTCGTTCAGCTCCATCTTTACGAGTATATATCCGGGGAAAAACTTCCTCATCGAGGTGTGTTTTTCACCCTTGACCATCTCCACAACCTTCTCGGCCGGGATCATTATATCGGTGATCTCATCTTCTTTCTCAGCCGATTTTACCCGCGCTTCCAGGGCGGATTTCGCCATCTGCTCGTATCCCGAGTAGGTGTGGACTATGTACCATTTAAGTGCCATGAGGATTTGCAATAAACCTTTTCTGTAAACAATTTCCGGCCCGACTTTCAACGAAAACACCTTACGTCCAGATTTCCTTAATTACGACAACTCAAATCAAAAACGTCCAAAAAAACCCTAAAGCCAAATCGACATTCCCGTTATTATCGCATATAAGATCTTTTCCGCCTATCCCTAAGAAATTCTGCATAATTCGTCTCTAAAATGCTTTTTATCTTCCAACCTTCATCTGCAGAGCCACGATCCTTAAAATACGCCGACTAATTTAAACTCGACTAAAAATTAGGGGAGCAGCATTTTAACTATCTCTGAAAGTAACAAATCTACTAAGCCGAGAAAGGAGGATATGATAATCGTGGTCAATAAGACGACGGCCGTTGATGCTATGATCTCTTTTCTTGTGGGCCAGGTGACTTTCTTTATTTCAACCTTAACTTCTCTAAGGAATTGGACTATTTTGTTCCACATTACAATTTATCCGGTATATATTAGACAAAAAATATACAGTTTTAAATGAGTAAAAAAGGCGGCGTTTCTTCATTAAATTTGGCAACAAATTTGTCAAATTTAATAAATCCGGGAGTGAACTCGTTCCAACAGATAACTTTCGCGCCTACTTGGATGGCAGGCCAGGAGGGATTCGAACCCCCATCACCCGGATTTGGAGTCCGGTGCTCTAACCGTTGGAGCTACTGGCCTTTTCTATTTAGTCTCCCGATGGACCGTATGTGTCCTACAGAATCTGCAATACTTTTTCAGCTCTATCTTGTCGGGAGTGTTCTTCTTGTTTTTAGTAGAAGTATAGTTTCTCCGTTTGCACTCAACACACGCCAGTGTGATTATATCCCTCATATAATGTCCACCTATTCGATGATTTCGCTGATTACGCCCGCGCCCACCGTGCGGCCTCCCTCACGGATGGCAAACCGAAGCTCCTTCTCCATCGCTAT
>JAFGIX010000001.1 GCA_016929395.1 Candidatus Zymogenus saltonus | reverse complement strand
GTCAATCAGATAATCAGGCAATCTCAACACGACCTTTTCGGATTCCAGACTGCCATCGGCCGGCCCTACCAAAACGGTCTCCCCCCCTCCCCCCTCCCCCTCACTCCTCATCCCTCACCCCCCGGTTTCCGCCCATCCGATAAAGGCCGGTATCGCCTATTTCCCCTTTTTGGATTCTCCCTTTTTTGAATTGAACAGCTCTTTCTGGTAGGCCATCCATTCATCTAAGTTCGTCTTTATCGTCTCCAGCTCCTCGTCGCTGTCTATATCCAGAGCCGCTCCCCCGTAGTAGGTTATTGACGTTTTTGCGCTGACGCCCAAAAGGAGTCCCACCGTATTCTCAATACTGGAAAGGGTTACGAACTTCCTGATAAAATCAGACAACCATCCGAATCTCCTGTTTGTCAGGAACATACAGGCCTGGAGGACGGCAAACTGGTAAAACGCCTTATATGTCCCCTTTTCCGTCCTGAGGATGGTAAAGATAAGCTTGATAATATCTTTCCACTCCCTCTGGTGACGGTACTCGTACATCTTCTGAATATATATCTTGTTCCTTACCTTGAACAGCCTTCCGAGATGCAGGTTGTTGTGACGCCACTTAATCTCTCTGGCGTGAAAATACGAGTGCCTGATCCCCGGTTTGTTCTTTTTAGGGTAGTAAGGCATAAGAAAATGATCCGGCGTTATCCCGGCGATGTAATCGAACCTGTCGATCTCGGCGTTTTCAAAGAACTCGTCTATCTCATACGATGTCAAAAGGGGTATGTCGCCCGAAAGGGCGAGAACCGCTTTTTCCTCTTCGGGTGTATTGAGGTAGGTGTCGGGATCCACCCCCTCTTTATATCCTTCGATTGTATGGAGAAAACCGTGCCACACGTTCTCGATGAGATTATCCCACTGTTCCAGGACGGTTATCTTTCGGTCCTTGATTCTGGCTAAATCGGATTTCAGCGCTTTTTCTATCCGTTTTTTCGGGCCGACGATCAATATGTTGCGAACGTATTTTGAATCCAAAAGGGCGGAAAGGACATAACTGAGAACCGGCCTCTCATTTATGGTAAGGAGGGTCTTGTTTCCCCCCTTGATGTTTCGACTCGCCCTTCTATCTCCCGCCAAAATTAAAGCATCGTATAACTTACTGGAACCACTGTTCATTTTTAACCGTACTATCCATAGCTTTTTTGAAATATACCAATCTGCTCCCGCGTAGTCAAGAAATTTATAGGCTTTTTATTGACAAGCCTCCTTTTTGTGGTAAATTCATAAAGTAGCCAAGCGGACAAGCGACCTGCGGCAATAAACAAGTTTTAAAAAAAAGGTTTTTCATAAATAAAGACAAGGGGATGGTAATCAGTATCAGCATAAGGATAGAAAGATATGAGCGATGTTAACGCAGGGCTTATCGGGGCCGGGCTATTGGGTCTGACGCACGCCTTTTGCCTCAAGGCGATCGGCGATGCAGGCCTTTTTGACGTTGAAGTGACGAAGGTCTACGACCCCAACCACTCGGCGGCCGACTCCCTCGTCGAGAACATGGGGGTAAAAAAGAGGGCGGACTCCGCCGAGGAGATATTCGGCGACGACAGGATAGACACTATCTACATCGCCACGCCCACCATCTATCATAAGGATTACGTCGTCAGGGCCGCGGAGAGGGGGAAAAACGTCTTCTGCGAAAAGCCGCTGTATATAAACTATAAAGGCGCCAAAGAGATGGCCGCCGAGGTCGAGAGGGCGGGAGTGGCCGGGGGGGTGGGGCTGGTGATGAGGTACTCCCCCACCCTGAACTACATACTGGACAAAATGGAAAACTTTGACGCCGGCAGGCCGATACTCTTTTCGATAAGGGACGACCAGTGTCTGCCGATAAGGGGGCTTCACCATACGTCTTGGCGTTCCAACAAGGAGTTGTCGGGCGGGGGGACCTTAATCGAGCACAGCATCCACGACATAGACCTCTTCGGTTGGTTTTTCGGAGATATTGTTGTCAAGGACGTCGAGATAAAATACCACCCGAAGTACAAGGGGATCGACAACTACGTCAGGATAGTGATGGGCCTTGGGGGCGGCGGCAACGGCAAGACCGAGGGGATATTGACCTCCGTCTGGCACGACATGGTGGGAAGGGCCTCGAACCGCCGCATCGAGTTGATCTTCGAGAGGCTTTTTATCGGAACCGATCACGACTTTCTGGGGCCGGTGGAACTGACCGAGGGGGACGGCGAGACGCTGTGCGTCAACGCAGACGAGGTTCTGTCGATTGCCCTAAAAAGGCTCGGCATTGAAGACCCGAAGGCGGAGGCCTTCTTCAAGGGCCTCGACTACAAGACCTTCGGCGCCTACACCCTCGAGGACTACTTCTTCATAAAGGCGGTCGCAGAGGGGGGGAAGTACCAGCCGGGCTTTGACGCCGCCGTCTCGGCCCACAGGCTCGTCGAAGAGATATACAATAGGGACTGATTCCGTCGGGATTCATGCTTCTTGAAAAAGGGGGGCTGAGAAATGGGAGTGCGTCCGATTAGAAACGGCACTGGGAACGCAAGGGGTATCAAAGGGGCGATTTTTTATCTCGTTGTCGTCTCGGTCATCGCCCCCGCCCTGTCGCCAGCATTGAAGGCCCAGACGAATGCGGCTCCCCCCTTCGAGATGACGGTTAAGGCAGAAGAGATTCCGCAAGGCTACGGGCTGAGAAACGTCCTCCTCATGAACCCGGGGGATATGGAGAGATGCGGACTCAAGGGTGGCGAGACGGTAAGGGTGTGCAACAAGGAGGAAAGCGGAGCGAAAGACTGCGTCACGCTTACACTCGAGTACGGCGTCGGGGTGGCCTCCGGAACCGTAATGATGGATACACAGGGGCTCACCGCCCTTCGGCTGTCGCCCGGGGATCGGTTCCTCATGGAGCTTACATTTCCATGATATGGCGGTGGACTATCTTCGACATCTCAATGACCCAGAAACAGGAATATGGAAAAGATTAAATCCAAGATAAACGACCTGGAGGGCTTCAAGGAGCTGGTGGTCAAGAGGCTCGGCGATTTTCAGCCGAACTTCCTTGGGCGCCACGAAGAGATTATGGAGGAAGAGAAGAAGGGGGTGCGCCATTTCACCTCCGGCGTTATTCTTCCGATACACTTTTCAAACAACGAGGAAGCACCCAGATTCATCCTGACCAAGCGGTCAAAGCGGGTCGTCCAGCCCGGTGACCTCAGCTTTCCCGGCGGCCACATATCGATGATCGACAGGCTGCACGGCTTTTTCATAGCCAAGGGGATCTCGCCCCTGGCAAGGGGAAGGGGGTTTGATGCCGGGTGGAGATCTAAAAAAATGGGGCGCAAAAGGGGGCGCGGCAGGGGGGAAAAAAGGATTGCGGCGAACTACCTCGCCTGCGCACTTAGGGAGACCGCCGAGGAGACCGGATTTCCCATGAGGAAGATCGATTATTTGGGCTCCCTCCCTCCCTACGGCATGATGTCGTTCAGGAGGGTGATCTTCCCCTCCGTCGGCGCGATTACGGGGGAATTGAAGGAGAGGCTCAACTGGGAGGTCGAAAGGATCGTCTCCTTCAATATTGAGGAGATGCTCAACCCAAAAAACTACTTCTGGATAGACTTCGACGTTCCGGAGGACTTGAAAAAGGCGAGCAACAGGGAGGAGTGGAAGTTCCCCGCCCTCATTATCGAAGACTCGGTGGGGCGGGAGATACTCTGGGGGGCCACATTCTACATCATCCTCTCTTTCATGTGGATCGTATTAAATTTTACGATGCCGGAGATACCACAGGACAAGGTGATCAAAAAGGATATACCCGAAAACTACTTCACCGGCGGCTTCAAAAAGCTCCTCAAGGCGGGCTTCGAGCGGGAGGGGAAGAAGTAGCGAATCAACACCGGCTTCAACCGGTAAAAAACGCTTTCATTTATAAAGTCCGAAGTCTTTGTATCGATCCCATTGCAAACCTGAGAAACGGGGGTGGATTGTCCTCAGAAATCCGCATCGACAATGTCCGAGTATGGTTTCGTCGGGGAGGTGTCGTCGAGCTTGGCTACGATGAACCGATCCCCGATCCTACGCCTCCCCGTGTCTGACAAGAAAATATTTACCATCCGTCTTTTCCCTTCTTAATTAAGGAGTTGAACTCCCCCTGGGCTTAAAAAATCCCTTAAATAAAAGCGATTCGCCGGCAATATTTTGTGCCGCCGTTACGTCTGACATAGTAGACAAACCTCCGTCATCCTTCACGGTCTTTAACAAAAGCGATAGTTTATCGGTCTGCCGTTATGGCCATAATCTCCTTCCCAATTATCCCGGCCCATGTTATCATATAGAAGTATTTATCCAAATATCCCATCATTCTTTAAACAGCGGCCTGAAAAAATTATCGCGTTGAAAAAACGAGAAAAAAATATGAGTAAAAGGAAAATCAAGATGAAACTACTTATCCCCACCTTGATCTTGGCGGCCTTCGCCGTTGTCGCCCTTGCAGTCGCCTACTATCAGGGGGAAGGCAGACTTGTCGAGGGATTGAGACGCTCCATGAACCTGACAATAATGGTGATTCCCCTGATCTTTTTTGCGCTCCTTCTGGCGGGGATGATTCAGGTCATTGTTCCAAAGCAATTTATAGCCGACTGGCTGGGCAACCAGTCCGGATTCAAGGGGATAATGATGGGGTCTCTTCTGGGCGCCCTGACGCCCGGCGGTCCCTCGGTAACGCTTCCGTTGGCGGCGGGATTTCTTGGGGCAGGCGCAGGCATCGGGACGATGGTCTCGTTTCTCACCGCATGGTCGATAATGAACATCACCCGGATGCCCTTCGAGGCGGGGATTCTCGGCTGGAAGTTCACGCTTATACACATAGCCAGCTCCTTCTTCCTTCCGCCCCTGGCGGGTTACGCCGCCCACATCATGTTCAAGGGGGTCAAGCTGGATTTCTTCCTATGATTCTTGGAGCAATTATCATGGTGATTGAATTAAAAAACGGATAAAACGTCAATCTTTGAGGGAAAACTAAGAAAGTAACCTAAAGAAAGATATGACGATTTAACGGAGGCGCGCTTTGTGTCCTCCTTTTTTCTCCCCTCAATCGCCTCCAAATCGCCCCGCAATTGACCCATTCACAGCCCATATTTTTTGGGGAGTCAAATAGAAAAAGAAGAGGAATATCCGGTTATTGCGTGCCCGATCTGTAGGGAGAGACGTCAGTCTCGAAAACAGAATAATCGGTTAATCCTTGAGCGGATTTAGAGAAGGGTTTCGATGACAAGTCTCTTCTTTTTACTGTTTCCCTATCCCTAAAGCTATTTCATCCGTTATACCTTCTGGTCTGTAGTTGTCTTACCCTCCCTCAATATCCCCTTAAGTATTTTACCGGAGGCGTTCCTGGGTATTGCATCCACGAATTCTACATAACGGGGCGCCTTATAACCGGCGATATGTTTCTTGACCCAGTCAGACAGCCCCTTTCCCGTCACCTCCATACCGGGCTTTTTTATCACGAATGCCTTTACCGCCTCGCCCCATTGTTCATCAAGGATTCCGATAACCGCCGCATCGGCCACGGCATCATGGCTGAGAAGAACGATCTCCACCTCCTGGGGATAGACGTTCTCCCCACCCGTCTTTATCAGGTATTTCTTCCGGTCAACCATCTTGACGAGTCCGCTCTCTTCCATAACAAAGAGGTCTCCGGTATGATGCCATCCGTTTCTCAGTGTCTCCTCGCTTTCTTCCGGAAGATTCCAGTATCCCTGCATGATGGGCGTCCCTCTCAAACACAGCTCTCCGACCTCACCGGGAGATACGTGATTGTCATCATTGTCGGCGATCATGAAATTAAAGAAGGGCATTACATAACCGTAGATCGACGGGTCTTCTCTAATCATATCGGAATCAACCCAGGTGACCTTGCCTCCCGACTCGGTCTGGCCGTAGATCCCGAAGTATCTGGCCCCTAAAAGCTCCTCTACGTCATTTACCATCTCTAACTTTTCCCCGCCTGCGCCGCCGATGAAAACCTTGAGAGATGAGACATCGGTTTTTTTTCTGGCCTCGTGGTAGAGGAAATAGGTGGAAATCCCAGGCACAAGAAACATGACGGTCACTTTATACTTTCCTATTAGTTCATAGAGCTTTTCCGGGTCAAAGTCCGACGTAACAACGACGGTGCCTCCCAGTTGGATCTGGGATACGGCTGTGCCGAATCCCGCGACATGGAAGAGGGGGAGAAATGCCAGATACACATCATTTTGCCCCATCCCGAAACAAGAAGCCATATTTATCGCATAACCATTCCACGTCCGCTGGGGTATCATGCACCCCTTGGGCTTTCCGGTAGTACCGCTGGTGTAGAGAAGCATGAAGAGATTCTCGCCGATTATGTCATCGGATAAGGTAACATCTTCCTTTTTCGTTTCTACAAATTCATCAAAGGAGACCCAGCCGTCGGCCGCCTTGCCCGATTTGAACTTCAGCTTTATCGAAGATAATCCCTTGATGGCCTCGTTTGCATTATCGATATAAGAGTCGCTGGTGTACATGGCCTTTGCCCCTGCATTATCGATAATAAAATTCAGCTCGCTCGGAGTGAGCCGCATATTCAGGGGAACGATAACGGCGCCTATCCAGGCCAGGGCATAGAAGAGCTCAAAATAGAGCTTACTGTTCTCCGAAAGACATGCCACCCGGTCGCCGGCGTTAATGCCTTTTTGACCAAGCCACCATACCATGCTGGAGACCCTGTCGTACAACTCGCTGTATGTACACGATTCTCCGCTTGTCCCATCTACTATCGCAACATGATCCTTTCGGCTCATTGCCAGTATTCTCAAAGAGTAACAGAGAGGAAGCGAATTGAGGGCGTTTACCTCGTCTCCCATGTATTTTGCCATGACCTACTCCTATAATTTTTTTTCACTATAATTGGAGCATGGCTTATTGTCAAGAGTATAAAACGTTTTTGTGGCTGCAAAACGTTTTATTTAAAGTGGGAAAAAATTTGTTTTTCAAATTCCTGTCAAAGACCCGCCGCTGCGTATTCCCCGACGAGGCGATCCTCGCCTTCAGGGTCGATGACAATGTGGGCACCCGCATAAGAGAGGTATTGTTCGACGACGCCGGGAAACACCGTCCCATATCACCTTGACAACAAGACACTCGTATGCTACGTATATGTAAATTTCCTTAACAACGATTCCGCTTACGAACCGCTCTCTTCTGGTCAGCCATAAATGGAGGCACGCCATGCGCAGCAGAATATCCCGCAGGGCATTCCTGACCGCGGCCGGAACCGCCTCCACGGCCCTTGCGATCCCCGGCTTGGCCAGGGGATTTTCCGTCCCCCGCAGACCCAATATCGTCCTGATCCTCGTGGACGACCTGGGATGGGCCGATCCGGCATGTTACTGCAGCCCCTTTCACGAGACGCCGAACATAGACCGACTGGCGGCGGAGGGCGTCCGCTTCACCGACGCATACAGCGCCAGCCCCGTCTGCTCCCCCACCAGGGCGGCTATCATGACCGGCAAAAATCCGGCGCGCCTCGGGATCGACAACTGGATAGCCGCCAACTTCCCGCAGCATCTCTTCCAGCACTTCGTTCCCTCCTTGAGGACGGGCCACCCGGACGACATCGGCGGCAAAAAGCCCGCACACCTCAAACAGCCCATAAACGAGGAATACCTGCCATTGGAGGAGACCACCATAGCCGAGCTTATGCGGGACGCTGGCTACGCCACCTTTTTTACCGGGAAATGGCGCCTGGGCGACGAAGATTACTACCCGGACAGGCAGGGATTCGACGTAAACCTCGGAGGGCTCAAGTGGGGCCAGCCGCCGTCAGGATATTTCTCTTCCTACAAGATCGAGACCCTCCCGGACGGCCCAAAGGGGGAGTACCTGACGGACCGCCTGAACCGGGAGGCCGTCGATTTCATAGAGACGCACAAGGATGCCCCATTCTTCCTGATGTTCTCCCACTACGCGGTGCACACGCCGCTGATGGGAACGGAAGAGATTGTGAAAAAATACGAGGAGAAGTCTGCAGCGCTGGCAGATAAAGACCGGATAAAGGAAATAGACGGCGTCACGACCCGCATCGTCCAGAGCGACCCGGTCTACGCCGCGATGTTAGAGAGCGTTGATCGGGGCGTGGGAATGATCACCGAAAAGTTAGAAGAGCTTGGGCTTTCCGAAAACACCTGGGTGATCTTCACCTCCGATAACGGTGGACTCTCCACTAAAACCACCGTAACATCGAACGAGCCGCTCCGCTACGGCAAGGGTTGGCTCTTCGAGGGGGGCATCCGGGTGCCGCTGATCATCCGGGGACCGGGGGTTAAACACCCCGGGAGCGTTGTCAATGATATGGCCCACTCCTGCGACCTCTTCCCCACGATCCTCCAGGCGGCGGGGCTCCCTTTAAGGCCCGACCTGCACATCGACGGGGAGGGGTTGATGCCCCTTGTTGCCGGCACCGGCATCCTTAAGCGGGAGACCCTCTTCTGGCATTTTCCCCACTATCACAGCGACGGCCACCGTCCCTCCGGGGCGATCCGACATAAGGACTTGAAGCTGATACAGTTTTACGAGAACGGCCGGACTCGGCTCTACGACCTCGCCAACGACATCGGCGAGCATAACGACCTCTCCGATACGCATCCCGAGGAGGCGCAAAGGCTCCTTGCGATGCTAAACGTATGGCGAGTGGACATCAACGCCCGGATGCCGAAAAAGCGCGGGAGGCAGTAATTGATAAATGGGGGATTATTCTCTTTGATTCAAGAGGGGTGGGGTTAGTTTCGGTTTACGTAGAGCGGACGGTCACGTTGAATGAGTCCAGCATGTTCTCGATGATATGGATATGATATGTAAAAAAGAGGGGGAAACAAATCGAGGGATATGTTGATCAGATTTTTTTCGTAAGACACATGAGGATGATCGCAATCCGTTTGCCCGAATGTTTACGGGATTAGAATAATAACCTAATACCAAAGGCGGTATGAATATGAAGACAGCAATGACAGCGGCCTCGGCCCTGCCCCACTTCTCTTTTGTCAGGCCTTTCGCCCTCCTCATTGTTTTTACACTTTTAAGTATTTACGCCGTCGGATGCGGCTCCACCTCCGGGGGCACAGAGGAACCCATCTCAAGGCTCGGGGTTGTCCTCTTCGAGTTCAAGAGCGGCGGAGCAAATTATCTATCTGGACACGATCCCTCCGGGCACGGCGAGTGGATCGTGACATTAAAGGCCCCGGACAAGTTCTCAATGACAAAGAAGATCGGGGAGAAAGAGACCGACCGGGGCAGTGTGAAATTGACGGAGGACGAGAAGGTCAGGCTGTGGGGGATGATCGACGCGGTCGATGTGGTCAACCTAAAGTTCCCCCACCGGGACGCTTCCCCCGACGAGGTCATCCTGACCTTCAGGGTGGACGACAACGTGGGAACCCACATAAGGGAGGTCTTGATCAATGATGCCAGGGAGAGGGAGGCGGTGGTGGGTCTTATCGAGTACATCGGGACCTTGATCGAAAAGTACGCAGGGGAAAAGCCGGTCCTCATGTGATTCTTCACCCGCGGCCGACATAACCTTATCGATGAGACACCATTGCCTTGAACGACGGCCTTAAACCGCGGCGACACCGCCCGATTGCGCGGGATCGGAAAATATGTTATACTTATAAAAGTGTGTCGATCTTCAGGCTACTCTCTAAAGCGCGGTGAGACAGACTTCCAAACCTGCCCAAATCAAATTCAAATCGACACATACCCGACCGCATTGTGTGCTTAAAGTGTTTGAACATTTTTAAAGGCAAAGGAGTATAACAATGAAAGGATTTACCAAGCCGGCCCTGATAGCTGCCGTCATCGCGGGGATCTCCTGCGTGGTTTTTTTCGCCCCCTCATTAAAGGCCCAGGACAATGTCACCACCGTAGTCGACGCAAAGATCGCCACCATCGAGATCACCGAGCTGACCGCCGAAGAGGCAAAAGGAATCCTCTTCATGCGCGAGGAGGAGAAGCTGGCGAGGGACGTCTACCGGGCGATATACGACAAATGGGGAATAAGGATATTCAGCAGTATCACGGCAAGCGAGCAGACCCACATGGACGCACTGGAAAAGATAATCAAACGCTACGGTCTTAAAGATCCGGTCTCCGATGACGTCCCGGGCGTTTTCAAAAACGATATGCTTGCAGATCTCTACACGGAGCTTATCGACAAGGCCGGAAAATCTCTAAACGACGCCCTTATCGTCGGGGCGCAGATCGAGGAGCTGGACATCGCCGACCTCAAAAAGTGGATCGAGGCGACCGACAACGACGACGTAAGGATCCTCTACCAGAACCTGATGAAGGGCTCAAGAAACCACCTGAGGTCGTTTAACAGGCAGGTCGAGCGGGCCGGGGTCAAGTACACCCCCGCCTATCTCAACGCCGATCTCTTCAACCGGATAGTCACGAGCCCCCGGGAGAGGGGCGCTATATTAGATCCCGATTACACCTTTTGAGAGGCCGCTCGCAGCCCGTTCTTCCGAGCCCTCTTGAAGACGCTTGAATGGACTCTCGGCGGGGAAGTTTTTTAATGTGGAATCTCAAGTAATCAGCTTCAGATTATTTACAGACTTTTCAACCTCGACGGCAATTTCGTTGCAAAATTACTCATAATATTGTACAATTACCGAGCGCATTATTATTGAAAATTTTTTATTAAGGAGAACGGACTTATGGCCAGACACGCTATTACCGCGGGCGCACAGATTGAACCCGTAGGAATTGAACAATACAAAAGCGAGAAAAGATCGGATCGCTTTGCCCGCATAAAGGAAAATATCCTGTCAAGTAAAATGCATCTCTGCACCGAGCGCGCCTGGCTCATCACTGAATATTTCAAAAAATACGACGATCCGAAGGAGCCGATGATAATAAGGAAGGCGAAGGCTATAAGACACCTCCTTCGCAACAAGTCGGCCAAGATATTCGACGACGAATTGATAGTCGGAAACGTGGGCAGCCACAGGAAGTCCGCCATAATCCAGCCGGAGCTCTCGGGGGTCTTCGTAAACCAGGAGCTGCTCTGGATAGACAAGAGAGAGACGACCCCCTTTCAAATACCGTGGTCGGAGAGGCTCAAGTTCATCTTCCGGATAATTCCCTACTGGCTTACCCGAAACATGATAATCAGGTCGTTTTTCCCGGGAAGGATCGGCCACTTTTTGCGCTATGTGGTGGATCAGCTCTCCCCCACCTTCTACCTGATAAACGTCGCCGGCGGGATAGGCCACTTCCTCCCCAACTACGAGAAGATGGTCAAGATCGGCATAGAAGGCTACCTCAAGGAGATGGAGGGGATGGACGGCGACCTCCACAGGGCGTGCCGGATAGTCTCCGAGGGGCTTGTCGATTTTGCGGAAAACCTCGCCATAGAGGCGGAGAGACAAGCCGCCGAAGAGATGGACGAGACAAGGATTTTCGAGCTTCACGAGATCGCCCGAATATTGAGAAAGGTGCCCAGGGAGGGGGCCGAGACGTTCCATGAGGCGGTGCAGTCGTTGTGGCTGTCACATCTTACCGTCTGCCTCGAGGGGATAAACTCCGCCGTCTCCCTGAGCAGAGTCGACCAGTACCTCTACCCCTATTACAGGCGCGACATGGCGGAGGGGAGGATTACCAGAGAAAAAGCCGTGGAATTCCTCCTCTGCTTCTCGGCAAAGGCCACCGAGCACGTCTTCCACCTCTCGGAGACGATCAGCAAGTGTCACGGCGGCTACCTCGTAGCCCAGGCGGCCGTCGTCGGGGGAATGGACAGAAACGGCAATGACGCAGTCAACGAACTCACCTATGTCTTCCTCGACGTGATGGAGCGATCGGGACTTCGCGACCCGAACTACCACGCCCGCACCCACAAAGGCTCCCCCAAAGAATACGTCAGGCGGGCGGTGGAAGTTGCGAGAAAGGGAAACGGCGTCCCGGGCATCTTCAGCGACGAGGCGGTCATATCGTCCCTTCTCCATCACGGCTACCTCCTCGAGGACGCAAGGGACTACGGGATCGTGGGGTGCGTGGAGCCGTCAATTCCGGGAAAGAGCTTTCTCTCCACGGACACAGCCCTCTTCAACCTCCCCATGTGCCTCATCTTTGCGCTGAACAGGGGCAGGACGCTGAAACGGCGGGGAAAGAAGGTCGGCGCCGACACCCCGCCCCCGGAGACCTTTACCACGATAGAAGATGTCATTGGCGCCTTCCGGGAGCAGGTGGAGCACATGGTCTTGAGGATGGTCAAGGACCTCGAGGTTATCGACGGCGGAAACCGGGACTTTCACCCCACCCCCTTCTCGTCGATGTTGGTGGACGGCTGCATCGAGTCGGGACTGGACATAACCGCGGGCGGCGCCATCTACAACGGGAGCGGAGTCCAGGGCGTGGGCGTGGCCGACGTGGCGGATTCGCTTGCCGCCATAAAGGATGCCGTCTTCGACAGGAAGATATGCAGACTTCCGGAGTTAGTTACGGCGATGAGGGACGACTTCAGGTCGAACCCGAAGCTGAGGGTCGAGCTTCTCAAGACGCCTAAATACGGAAACGACCAAAAGCTCCCGGACGAATACGCCGATCTCGTTGCCAATATCTACCACGATGTGGTATCCCGATACAAGAACGTCAGGGGGGGACAATATGTCCCCGGCTTCTACTCCTCCACGACCCATGCCTCCTTCGGCGAGAAGACCCCCGCCCTCCCCAGCGGGAGGCTCAAGGGGATGCCCTTCGGTGCGAGCCTTTCCCCCGCGAACGGGATGGACAAATGCGGCCCAACGGCGCTTTTGAACTCCGTTTCCAGGGTGGACGCGAAGCTCGCCGCCAACGGCTACGCCACAAACCTCAAGTTCGATCCCGGAACTCTTTCCGGGGAGAGGGGAGTCGAGATCCTGGGGGCGCTCACAAGGGGCTTCTTCGAGTCCGGCGGGATGGAGCTGCAGATCAACGTCCTCGACGCCGATACGCTCTTGGACGCCCGTAAAAACCCGGGGAAATATCCGGGCCTGGTCGTCCGCGTCGCCGGTTACTGCGCCTACTTCGACGATCTCCCCAACATCGTCAAAGACGAGATCATCGCGAGGACCCGCCTGAGCCTCCATTAGTCGATCGGCCTCGGTGACCTATTATTTGAGATATAGTTTGTTGGATAGGGATGTGTGCGGGGGGGGGGGGAGATGCTTTCACCCCTCACTCCTTAACGGCTCAACTTCTTCCACCCTATTTCCGCACCGTACACGACAATCCAAAGGCGCAATCCGGGATTGTTGCGGAATTGGATTTTTGCGGTACGTATCGGCTCGAAACAGTGCTGTTCTCCAAATTTATATCCCCCGTCTATCCCTATCGTCCGCTATTCGATCCGCCGTCCTTTGCCCTGCATCCTTCGCATTAAGTCCTTCGAACTAATATCAAATTCAAATCTCGGAACGAACCAAATCCAAAAAATCAAATATTTTGTCAGAGAAAGGCCACATTTTACCTTGACAAAGGATTATCGAAACTATAAACTTTTTGACTGACAAGTCAATCTACGGGGTTGCCCCATGAATTTCAATGGAGCGGAAGCCCGGTGAGAAAAGATAGATATTTAAGGAATACAGATTGCCTAAAAAAACCGTAAAAGCAAACAACAACAACGAGGACTCGACGGACAAGACGACGGTCATCCTGGATGCCGCCATAAAGGTCTTCGCGGACAAGGGGTACTTCGGCGCCCGGGTCTCCGATATCGCCAACGAGGCGGGCATCGCCTACGGTCTCGTCTACCACTACTTCGACAGCAAGGAAGACCTGCTGTTATCGATCTTCGAGACCCGCTGGGAGAACTTCCTGTCCGCCATAAAGAGGGTGATCGAGACCGAAGACGACCCGAGGGAGATGGTCAGGGGGCTTATCTCGTTTTTGTTTCATTCGTATAAAAACAATCCGAGGATGATCGAGGTCATGATCATAGACGTCGTCAAGGCCTCCCGGTTCTTCAGCGGGGAGAACGTCCGCCACTTCAAGGACGCCTTCGATCTCATCACGAAGATAGTGGAGATAGGCCAGAGCCGGGGCAAGTTCAACGCCGACATCGACCCGACGCTGGCCGCCTACGCCATATATGGATCGGTTGAGAGGATAATGCTGAAGTGGATCGTGGACGGCGTGAGGTCGATTACGGCCGAAGATGCGAAGAGGGCGACCGACATGCTGACCGCCACGCTCCTTAACGGGCTCTCGGTCTGCCCCGCCGAGAAATGATCGGGGCCTGCTTCAAGAGCCGGAGATTCAAATTCCAGGGGAAGCGGGGCTTTAGAGGAGGGAGGTATTTTCATGGATTGGGTGAGACTTAATATCGATAATTCGATGGTTTTTTAAAAAAGTCTGTTTTGAAAATCGCCCCGTAATCTATATATAGACTGTTATTGATTTATAAGGAACAGCTAAAAAGGAGGGTTTCATGGATTTCACCTTTACGGATGAACAGCTTGCTTTCAGAGATCAGGTGCTTAAGTTTTCCCAGAACGAGATCGCCCCGTATGCGGAGGAGTACGACGAGAAGGGCGAGTTCTGCTGGGAGGCGTGGAAGAAGATGGGGGAGTTCGGGCTGCTGGGGCTCCACTTCCCGGAGGAGTACGGCGGCGCGGGATCGGACGTAGTGACTGCGTGCCTCGCCTCGGAGGCGATGGCGGAGGGGGGCGCGGACGGCGGCCTTACCCTCTCCTGGGGCGCCCATACGTACCTTTCCGCCGATACTATTCTCCAGCACGGAACCAAGGAGCAGAAGGACAGGTATCTCCCGAAGATGGTGACCGGCGAGTGGGTCGGCTGCATGGGGCTCACCGAGCCGAACGCTGGGTCTGACGCCGCATCGATAGCGACCACCGCGGTCAAGAAGGGCGACCGCTGGGTCTTGAACGGGACAAAGATGTTCATCACAAACGGCCCCATTGCGGACGTCTGCGTGGTCTATGCCTCCACCGACAAGGAAAAGAGACACATGGGGATGTCCGGCTTTATCGTGGAGAAAGGGACAAAGGGATTCGGCGTAAGCAAGACGTTGAAGAAGATGGGGGTCAAGACGTCCACCACGGCCGAGCTATTTTTTGACGACTGCGAGATACCGGAGGAAAACCTCCTGGGGACCTTAAACAACGGCTTTCCTATGGCCCTCCAAACCCTCGAGTGGGACAGATCCGCGCTTCTGGCCCCCTTCGTCGGCGGAATGGAGTATATCCTGAAGGAGAGCGCCCGCTACGCAAAGGAGAGGGTGCAGTTCGGCCGCCCCATCGCCAAGTTCCAGGCTATCCAGAAGAAGCTCGCCGACATAAAGTGTTTTGTCGAGGCGGCAAGGCTCCTCGTCTACAAGGTGGCGTGGAACAAGGACCAGGGAATGGCCCTGAACCACATGGAGGCGGCGGTGGCCAAACTCTACATCGGCGACTACGGAATGGCGGCGATGTCGGACGCCGTCCAGATCCACGGCGGTTACGGCTACATGCACGAATACCCGGTGGAGCGCGCCTTCAGGGACACCAAGCTCGCCCAGATCGGCGGCGGCACATCGGAGATTCAGAAGATGATCATCTCAAGACTCCTCATGTCATAGGGAGGGAAAAATGGACTACTCACTTTCAAAGGAACAATTGGCGCTTCAGGAATCTTTCAGGAAGTTCTGTGAAAAAGAAATAAGGCCCAATGCGGATTTATTGGACAAGGCCGACCACGACAAGGGCGTGGAGATACTCAAGGGAAATTTCAAGAAGCTCGCCCAGTTCGGATACACCGGCCTCTTTCACGAAGAGAAGTACGGCGGCACGGCGAGGAACCTCCTCACCCAGTCGATAGCCCAGGAGGAGCTCGCAAGGGTGTGCGCCTCCACCTACCTTTCAATCGGCGGGAGCGTTGGACTCTGCGGCATCCCAATCGCCCTTTTCGGCACCGACAAGCAGAAGGAAAAGTACCTCCCGAAGCTCATCTCCACCGAGATGATAGGGTGTTTCGGGCTCACCGAGCCGGACGCGGGATCGGACGCCATCAGCGTCAAGACGACCGCCGTCAAGAAGGGGGATAAGTGGGTCTTAAACGGGACGAAGATGTTCATCACCAACGGCCCCATTGCGGACATCGCCGTCGTCATGGCCAAGACCGACAAGGACGGCCACAAGGGGAGAGACGTGAGCTCCTTCATAGTGGAGAAGGGGACAAAGGGGTTTTCCGCCGGAAAGCCCCTGGACAAGATGGGCTACCGCGGCTCCCCGACCTCCGAGCTGATCTTCGAGGACTGCGAGATCCCGGCCGAGAACCTCCTCGGGGTTGAGAACGAGGGCTTCATACAGGCGATGCAGACCCTCGAGTACGGCCGGGTCGGGATGGCGATGGTGGCGCTGGGAATCGCCGTGGCCTGCATGGAGGAGTCGATAAAATACTCCAAGGAGCGTCAGCAGTTCGGAAAGCCGATCGGCAAGTTCCAGATGGTCGGATTCAAGCTCGCGGACATGAAGACGCTGATAGACGTCTCGCGCCTCCTCATCTACAAGGCCGCGTGGCTGAAGGACAACAAGAACCCATCCGCCGCAACCATGGCCTCCATCGCAAAGCTTGTGGCATCAGAGGCCTCCACCAACATATCCAGCTGGGCGGTTCAGATCCACGGCGGCTATGGCTACACCAAGGAGTATCTTGTGGAGAGGCTTTACAGGGACGCAAAGCTGGGTGAGATCGGCGAGGGGACCTCCGAGATCCAAAGGGTATTGATCTCCAGGGACGTCCTTGCGAAGTATTAAGGGAACCCGTGAGGGAACCCGGAATAAGTTTTCAAATGGCTCAAAAAGGCGGGGCAATCCCGCCTTTTTATGTAAGGATAAAGATAAGTTGGAACCGAGCTTTATCATCCGGCCCGCATCGAAAGAGGATGCAAAGGGAATCTGCAACGTCCACCACAGCGCCGTAAGGGCGCTCTCCGGCGGGCCTTACGACAAGGATACCCTTAACGCCTGGCACGACGCGATGACGGTCGAGAAGGCCGCGGAGGCTGTGGAGAAGCCGGACATGCTCGCGTTCGTTGCGAAGGAAGGGGGTGAAGGGGGCGCGGTCATCGGCTTTGCTCTCTTGCAGAAGGGGCTGGTCAACGCGATCTACGTCCACCCCCGCTTTCAGGGGAAGGGAGTCGGGTCGGGCCTCCTTGCCGTACTCGAAGGGGAGGCGGTCTCTTCGGGGGTAGGCTCTCTAACGCTCAACGTCTCCTTGAACGCCCGCCAGTTCTACGAGGGACACGGATTTCGCGTTGTCAGGGAGGACGTGACCCCGCTAAACGAAGAGGTAAGCATTGCGTGTCTCGTAATGGAAAAGGAGCTGGAGGTTGAGCAAACGTTGACGGAAACCGTGATAAGGAGAATGACAATGGCCGACCTCGGTGCCGTAACCTGGATCTACAACGAGGCGGTTTGCACGACCACCGCCACGTTCGACACGGAGCCCAGGTCTCTAAAAGACCAGGAGGAGTGGTTTCTGGGGCACGGCCCTAAGCACCCCGTCCTCGTATCGGAGGTAGGGGAGAGAGTCGTCGGCTGGGCCTCCCTATCAAAATGGTCCGACAGGGGCGCGTACGCGGGAACGGCGGAACTCTCCGTCTACGTCGAAGGTCGGCACAGGGGAAAAGGCGTAGGAAGGAGGCTCGTCACGGCGGTCGTCGAGGAGGGAAAGAAAGCTGGCCTCCACACCCTGATAGCGAGGATCGCCACCGGAAACGACCGAAGCATAGGCCTCTTCAAATCCCTCGGCTTTGAGGAGGTCGGCACGTTGAGGGAGGTGGGGCACAAGTTCGGGAGCTACCATGGCGTGATATATATGCAGATGATATTTGATTTCTTTCGTCCGGATTAAGGGAATAAGGCGATGGAAAAATCGGAAAAGAAATTTGTCCCGGCCGCTCTGTATTTGACGGCGGCGGTCGTCGGCCTCCTCTTCCCCACACACATGGTCGAGGGATGGATTTTTCTTTCAATCCCGGCCGTTTTCCTCGCCCTTATAACGCTCTTTTTTTACAGAAGACACATATCCCTCTTCGGTCCCACCCTTTTCTTCCTCGTGGCCTACATCACGAGAACCCTCCCCTTTTACACGCTGGGATTGATGTTCGCATTTCCCATAGCCCTCTACCTGATCACGATTCGGTTTTTTAAATCTCTCTGGAGAGATGAATCGCCCCCCTCTTTTGGGGAGGTCGGTGAGATAAACAAGACCTCGATTGTTTATGGACTTGTCGTTATCGCGGTCAGCTCATCCGCCCTGATCCTCTGGTATTGGCTTTTCGATCCCGACATCGAGGTCTTCACGCAATATTTTCCGGACGTGGAATTATTGAAGCTCCTCGTCGGGGGGGTCGTCTTTGCCTTCGTGAACTCCATAGTGGAGGAGGTCGTCTACCGGGGGATACTGTGGAATGGCCTTGAGGAAATTTTCGGGAGCGTCCATGCGGTGATCGCGGTCCAGGCGGTTATCTTCGGCGTCATCCACTACTGGGGTATACCCAACGGGATTTTGGGCGCCGTCATGGCGACCGTCTACGGCCTCTTTATGGGCATCATACGAAACCGCGCCGGTGGTCTCTTGATGCCGATACTCGTCCACACCTTCGCCGACATGACGATCTTTCTGATCCTCCTCAACATCGTCGGCAGGATTTAGGAGCGGACCCCGACGCCTTTCCGTGTTTGAAATAAACGGGGACAAATCGTGTCCGTTTAAATGACGCGGAATTTTCGTTTTGCTTGAAGCCTAAAGCCTCTTTTATCACGCACCTTTATCACGCGCCTTTAATAGGATACTGCCGCGACTTCTTCGTTCGCCCGCAATGACGGATGTTTTTAAGTTATGCCGAATTCCCCAGTTGGTGCCGTATCCTTGAATCACCGAGACGAAAATTTATCGAGAAATGTCGCGATGGCGAGATGGCGAGACGGACGGATAGATATTCCCCTCTTGCTCTCATCCTATGATGAACTTAACGATCAGGATCAACGCTATGCCGCTGAAGACGGTGATTATAAGGTTTTTCGAGATGTAAGCCACAAGAAATGTCAAGATGCCCGCAATGAGGTAGGGGCTGTCGTAGGTCAGGGCGAGCCTTCCCTCCGGGGCGACCACCATCGGGGCGACGATTGCGCTAAGTACGGCCACCGGCACAAACTTCAGCGCCCTGACGACGAACTTCGGCATCCCCTCGTCTTTTTTCCCGACGAGGAAGAACGCCCTGGTGAGATAGGTGACTATCCCCATTCCGACCATTGTAAGCAGGTTTGATACGTGGCTCAAGCTTTCCTCCAACTACCTTATGCCAATCTACAACTTCGTTTTACAATCCATTTTGTCAGACATTGCTCTTTACTCCCCATCCCCGTCCCGCGAAAAGACGGCGCCGACCCCGCTCGCAGTGAGGGCCGCGATCAGGATGTACCAGCTCCCCGGAATGAAGAGATATGACAGGACCGATGCTACTGCCGCAAAAAGTAGCACGAGAAGCTCCACCCTCCCCTTCACCATCGGCACAAGGAGCCCGACAAAGCCCGCAACGATGGCGAAGTCTAGCCCCAGTCTCTTCGGGTCGCCGAGGATGTTTCCGAATACGGCCCCCATAACCGTTGAAACATTCCAGGACGCCCATCCCGCCAGCCCCGACCCGATAAGGTAATCCCGGACGGACTCCCTGTTTCCGGAGTCGTACCAGGCCGAGGTCACGGCGAACGACTCGTCAAAGAGGCAGTACGCCGCCAAGGCCCTGGGGAGCATCTCCTCCTCCTTTATCTTTCGTGACATGGAGGCGCCCAATATGAGGTGCCTGAGGTTGATTATGAAGGTCGTCCCGATGATCGCCCAGGGACTAGCCCCCGTCGCAAATAAAGGGAGGGAGCAGAACTGGGCCGCCCCGGCGGAGACGACCAGGCTCGAAAAGGACGCCTCGAATATCGTCAGCCCCGACTTTATCGCCAGAACGCCGTAGATAATCCCGAAGGGCAATACCGAAATAACTATCGGGAGCGAATCCACGGCGCCCTTGACCATCTTCTTTTTGTTGAAGGCTCCCATCCTTAAACCACCTTTTTCAGTCGACATCCTCGTCCCGCGAGAAAACGGCCCCGACAAGGCTCCCAAGGACGGTGGCGACCAGAATGTACCAGTTACCCGGGATGAAAATATATGACAGTACCGAAACGATTATCGCGTAGAGAAGGACCAGAACCTCTACCCTCCCCTTCACCAGCGGCACCAGAAGCCCGATAAATCCCGCGACAATGGCGAAATCGAGTCCCAGTCTCTTCGGATCGCCCAGGACGTTCCCGAATAACGCCCCCAGGATCGTCGCGATGTTCCAGGACGTCCAGGCGGCAAGCCCCGACCCGATAAGGAAGTCCCGGGCGGACTCCCTCTTGCCGGAGTCCCACCAAGCCGAGGTCACGGCGAAAGACTCGTCGATCAGTAAGTACGAAGCCGCCGCCCTGGGGAGCAGCTCCTCCTCCTTTATCCTTCTGGAGATGGAGGCGCTCATGATGAGATGCCTGAGGTTGATGATGAACGTGGTCCCGATGATCGCCCAGGGGCTAACCCCCGCCGCAAACAGGGGAAGGGAGCAGAACTGGGCGGCCCCGGCAAAGACCACAACGCTGGAAAAGCACGCCTCGTATATCGTGAATCCCGACTTTATCGCCAAAACGCCGAAGACAATGCCGAAGGGAAATATCGATATGACTATCGGGAGGGAATCTACGATGCCCCTGAAAAAATTCTTTCTGTTAAAGGCTCCCATCGTCGATGACCATAATCCTGTACAATTACACCAACCAAATTTCGGGAATTATATTATAACGTCGTCTCATACACAAGGAGATTTTTTTATAATCTTAGCAAAGCATTGAACAAAAACATCAAAACATTATCCAAAATCAACATTTAATATATAGCCTATTAATTAATGGCTAAAATATATCTTGACATTATATCCGAATACTTTATAATGTCGGTAACACTATTGTTAGTGTTTGTAACATTGTATCGATTATTTGCAGGGAGGAAAAAATGAAAGAGGAGATTGCAAAGAACGATTACTATGAAATGTACGTTGACGAAAACAAAAATCGTTATTACTCAAAGCTAAAAGGCTTCTGGCAAAAGGCCTCGGAAGTTCCAAATTATATTGATGACAACAAGAAGGCGCTGGACCGGCTTTCTCCCGGTTTCACATTGCTGGTCGACAACATAGACGTTAAGCCGCCCGCACAGGAGTGCATGGATCTTCATGTAAAGGCTGTGGAAATGTGCAATAAAGCGGGAATAGGCGAAACCGCCTTAATCGTTAATCAGATGATTGTCAAATTTGCGGGCGGAAGGGCATTAAGAGAAGGCGGCATTGAAGAAAAGTCAAGGCAGTTTAACGATCCCAAAGAGGCCGAGGATTGGCTTGACGGTAAAAATGTCTAAATGTTCTTGACTATTTCCAACTGGTATTCTATTCTATGATATCTGTTGTGTATAGCATTCCAGTTGCGTTGAAATGCCGAAAAACCGAAATATCAATCATGGCAATTATGGCGAGATTGGTTATTTTAAGATCGCGCTGCTCACCATCTTCGCCATTCTCCTGACCTTCTGCCTCGTCTTCCTCTCCGCCGGGAGAATAACCTACTGGCAGGGGTGGGCCTTCTGCGGCATTATCCTTCTGATCACCGTTTTTCAGATCGCCCTCTTTTCCGACGAAATCGATCTGGCAAAAGAGAGGCTCAAGCCCGGGCCGGGAGTGAAGTGGTGGGACAAGATATTTTATGCCCTCTTTAAGCCCGCCTTTCTCGCCGTTATAATCCTTGCGTGCCTCGACGCCGGGCGCTACGTCTGGTCGCCAAGGCTCCCCCTGATAGTCTATACAATAAGCTACCCCCTCTTTCTCCTCTCGATCTTCATGCTGATCTGGGCGATGAAGACGAACAAGTTCTTCTCCAGCATGGTCAGGATACAGAGCGACCGGGGGCATTTCGTGGTAACGGACGGCCCATACCGCTACGTCAGACACCCCGGCTACACCGGCGGGATATTGATGGCGGTCACCACCCCCCTTATCCTCGGCTCCCTCTGGGGACTGATTCCCGCCGGGGCGGTCGTGATTCTCATCATCGCGCGAACGGTACTTGAGGACAGAACCCTAAAAAAAGAATTGTCAGGTTATGCCGAGTATGCTAAAAAAGTAAGATATAAGGTTTTTGCCGGAATATGGTAGAAATGAAAACTCCGGTGGAATATTTATAATCTTTTTTTTTAACTATGGAGGCATTATGACTATCGGAAATATCGTGGCGAGAAACGCCATACAGTTTCCCGACAGAGAGGCCCTCGTCTTCGAGGACCTGCGCTACACATGGAGGGAGCTTAACGACCGCGTCAACGGCCTTGCGAACTCCCTCCTCTCCCTGGGTCTTAAGAAGGGGGACAAGGTCGCGATGATGTCGGAGAACATCCCGGCAATGGTGGAGGCTAACTACGCCCTGGCGAAGATCGGCGTCGTCTACTTCCCGGTCAAGACGAGGCTCCTCCCGCCGGACATCAGATACCTGATCGACCTGTCTGACGCCAAGGTCTTGATCTACCACGAGGAGTTCGCCGAAATGGTGGCGAACATGAAGGGAGAGCTCCCCAAGGTGAAGACCTATCTCCAGGTGGGAGGTAAAAAAGCGAAATTCGCACAGGACTACGAATCTTTCTTGAAAAAAGGCAAAAAGGTCGAACCGGACGTGGAGGTACTGCCGGACGACCTCTATATTTTCCTCTGCACCGGCGGAACCACCGGCGTAAGCAAGCTGGCCATGCTGACCCACGCAAACGCCCTGTGGGCGGTCTACACTACGATAAACGTAATGAACATAACCGAGGAGGATGCCGGGATCCAGGTTCTTCCCCTCTTTCACGTCATCATAGACAACTGCCTGAATTCGCTCATGGCCGCGGGCGCAAAGGTCGTCCTCCAACACCGCTTCGACCCGGTCCAGTACATGAGAAACGTATCCGAGGAGAAGGTCACCATCGCCATGGTCGTCCCGCCGTTTCTCTTCAACTGGATCATGGCGGTCCCGGAGGCGATAGCCTACGACATCACCCACGTCAGGGCCTTTGCGACCGCCGCCGCCACCTTCCCGGACGACCTCAAAAAGGACGTCAAGAAGTACATGCCGAACGCACAGATGTACTACACCTACGGCCTCACCGAGTCGAGCGGCGGAAACGCCACGGTCCTGACGCCGAACATGATCTTCGAGAAGGCGGGCTCCATCGGCGTGATAAACCCGATTCTAAACTACAGGATCGTGGACGACACCGGAAAGGAGGTCAAGATCGGTGACCCCGGCGAGCTGCTTCTCAAAGGGCCGTCGGTAATCTCCGGCTACTACAAGCGGGACGACGAGACGAAGGTCACCTTCGTTGACGGCTGGCTCCACACGGGAGACATCGTCAGCCGCGACAAGGACGGCTTTCTCTACTTCGTCGACAGGAGGAAGGACATGATAAAGACGGGGGGCGAAAACGTCTTCGCCAAAGAGGTGGAGGACGCATTTCTCACCCACCCGAAGATTCAGGAGATCGCTGTCTTCGGCCTGCCGGACGAGAAGTGGGGGGAGAAGATCCACGCCGCCGTTGTCCTGAAGCCGGGCGAGGAGGCAACCGAGGAGGATATGATGGCCTACGGAAAGGAGAAGCTCCCCGGCTACAAGAGGCCGAAGGTGGTCTACTTCCTCGATGCCCTGCCGAGGAACCCGAGCGGGAAGGTCATGAAGTACAAGATGAAGGATGAGTACAAGGAGTAAGGTGGCAGGAGGTTTTTGAGCTTCAGCTGAAATAGGGTGGCTGAAGTGTGGCTTGGGCCTCAGATTTTAACGACAAAAAAAAGAGGGGAGACCTCTCCGGGCTTGTGGATAAGGGGGTTAATCCCCTTCGGGCTTGTGGACAAGGGGCTTAAGCCCCTTGTCTTCTCTTTCTTTAACATGGCACTATAATAACAAAGTCCTCGCTAAAAACGAGGACTTTATCAGCGGTCTGGGAGGGGGAATCCCCTCCTTTTTCTGTTTAGACAATCACTACTCACCTGCCATGGCATGCTCGCATACGGCATTTAAAATAGTCTTCGCTCTACTATCGGTAGGATTTTCCCGAAATACCTACGCCCTCGGGTTTCGGAAACTGACGCGGGTGTTACATGGGGGAGAATTTACAAATCATGTTGAAGCAAATATTTGCTTTCTCAAACTCACGTTGAATTCACTGTTTACATATCATAGATTTTACTGAAAACAAACGGATATCCGGTTCTCCTCACCCCCTCAAATCTACTCCTTCTCCCCCTCCATCATCGTAAGCTTCGCGTCCACCTCCTTGGTCAGCTCCCTCATCGCCTCGTCGGAGATCAGCCCCTGGCCGTAGGCGTCCTTCACCGCGTCCTTCTCCACCATCAGGAGGTGCCTCCTGACCGATATCAGCTCCTCCTCCTTCAAAAAATCCTTTTCGAGATGGAGTTCGGAAAGCCCCTTCTCCAGCGTCTTCGACCTTTTCCTGTACTGCTCCCTCAGCCTCTTGTAGACGCTCGGCGATATCTCCTTCCTCTTCGCCATCGTCTCGATCTCCTCCATGACCCGGCCCACGGCGGAAAGCCCCCCCCTGTATTTCTCGTACGTCTCCCGTTCCTTGGTGGGGCCGGTTACGAGACCGAGGCGCCTCAAGAGCGGCCTCATCGTCATCCCCTGCCCTATCAGCGTCAGGAAAACGACCCCGAACGTCATCGAGAGGATCAGCTCCCTGTAGGGGAAGTCCTTCGGCAGGGAGAGAATCAGCACCATCGAGATGGAGCCCCTTATTCCCCCCCAGACGAGGACCATCGCCCACCTTAAGGAGACGTCGTTTCCGAGGCGGTTGACGATGGGCCTCGTGAGATATATCACCATGAGCCGGGATACCAGCACCGCCCCCCAGGCGATGAGGATCGGGACGATGTTGTCGAGGAGGTTTGCAAAGGTAAGCTCGATCCCGATCAATATGAAGACGATGGAGTTGACCACAAAGACCACGTACTCCCAGAACGACTCGACCGCGAGCTTCGTCGTCGGGGACATCCCGTACTTCGTGCCGAAGTTCCCGCTCATCATTCCGGCGACGACAACAGCGATGACTCCCGAGACGTGAAGCTCCTCCGCCACGAGATACGAGCCGTAGGCTAAGATCGAGGTCAGAGTGATCTCGATCAGGTGGTCGTCCACCTGGGCGGTCAGTATGCTCATGAAAAGCCCAAGGCACGCCCCCACGGCTATCCCGCCGGCGACGACGATTACGAATTTCTGGAGGCCGGCGCCTATCCCGATCCCGCCGCCGTTTATGGCAGCCAGGACTATGGTGAAGATCACGACCGCGGTGCCGTCGTTAAAGAGGCTCTCCCCCTCGATCACCACGGTCAATTTCCTCGATATACCGAGCTTCTTGAAAATAGCGAGCACGCTTATCGGGTCGGTCGCGGAGATGAGCGCGCCGAACAGCAGCACGGCCCCCGTGCTCACGGCGACGGCCGGCTGGCTCCACCCTAGCCCCAGAAAGACGATCCCCGCAACGACGGCCATCGTAAATAGGACGCCCGGGACTGCAAGGATCACGATCGTCCAGGCGTTTCTTAGAAAGTCTCTAATGTCGAGATGAAACGCCGCCTCGAACAAGAGCGACGGCAAAAGCACGAAGAAGAGTATCTCCGGGGTGAGGTGGAGATCGGGAAGGGCGTGGAAAAAGCCGAGGGCGAGCCCCACGATGACGAGCGCCACTGTGTAGGGGAGCTTTATTCTCCTTACAATCATGGCGACCGACGTTACGACGATCAGGAGCGCTATTATCTCCCTTTCGATGGCGAGTTCCAATTTTTTCCTCTAAAAGACTATTAATCTTATGTAGAGGATTTTATCCGACAACATGGTTCATGTCAACGGGGTTTTCAATGCGGAATTCTGTTAATACCTTGTGCTGACTAGACATGATTGACAAATCGAAAAGTGAGAAAGGTGTATTCGACCATAAAAAAGGGGCGGCCTAAAACCGCCCCTGTTTTTTTATAAACGAAAAAGTATATATCTATCAGTCCACCCCGCCTAAGGCGCAACCTCGCTCTTTACGTCGACCATGACCTCGCCTGTCGGCATAACCTTAACGTTGTGCCACACGAGGTCCTTCTTCGCCGGGCCCTTCTTTACGCCGCCCTTGCCGTCGAACACCGAGGCGTGACACGGGCAGAGGAAGGAGCCGTCCGCCTGCCTCTCCACGAGACACCCGAAATGGGTGCACTTCCCGGACATGGCGCTGAAGCTATCCCCCTTCCGAAATACGAAGATCTTCTCCCCCTCGATCACATTGAACCCCCCGTCCGTGAAATCGTCCCTTTTGCCCACCGACACCCACTTCTCCTTCGAGAAGGCCGCAAGCGGCGTGAGAGCCGAGATCGATGCGATGACCGATACTATGAAGCCGATAAATCCCCTTCTGTTGACATTTCCACCACAGTTTCTATCTTTACAGCTCATTACTTCACTCCTAAAAGTATTTTGAATAAAAACACCCTTTAGTTCTACCTTCGGCAGCAATTATACCTGCTGTAATCGCTAAAAATAATCACTACCATCTTTTTCTATTTTAACCACTGATTACGCATATGTCAAGAGGATAAATTTGTAAATTTACGGGCGTGGAATTTTTACAATATATCAGAGGTTTACTGGAATCTCTCTCAATATCCATATCTCCGTAAGCGTAACGTTCGAGGAAAAGGCGTATATTTCGACGCCGCCCTCTTTCGCCTCGGAAAGCGCCACGGAGAAGCGGGGATCATTTGCACTGTTCGGGGAAAAAGAGGTCGCGTCCCCCCTCTGGGCCACGAAGAAGACCGCCGCGCGGCAGCCCTTTTCCTTCAGCATGAGAAGCTCCCTAAGGTGTTTTCTCCCCCTGATCGTCTCGGCGTCCGGGAAGAGGGCTATCGAATCCTTGACCAGTGTTACCCCCTTCACCTCGACGGCGAGGTCAGGGATGTCCTCCAAGTCAAATATATCGGCCGACCCGCTTCTGGAGAGGAGGAGGTCGAACCTGCTGTCTCCGTGCCTCCACTCCCTCTTTATCTCGTTTTAGCTTGAGAAGGGCGGAAACTTTTTATCGGCGAGGTATTCGTGGAGCATCCGGTTGACCACGCCGGAGTCTACTGATACCAATGTCCCCTCTATATCGGCGAGGATCACGGTGTATCTCGTCTTGCGGTTTGGATTGTCCGCGCGGATAAGATAGACCCTCCTCCCCACTGTCAGTATCTCCTTTAGCCTCCCGGTGTTCTGTATGTGGGCGAGAGCTACCTCTCTTCCGATCTCCACCTTTGCCATGAAGCGGTTTTCCCGTGCAACAAACCGCGCCGGAATCAGCCCGCCTCCGTACCAAACCATCTACCCGCTCAGCCGCGTCATATCTTACTTACCCCGCCCTTTGATCTTGAGCCAGGGATTTATGGTCAGGAAGCTCTCGCCCATATCAAGCGCCATCTCCCAGAGGTGGTCTGCGGTCATCGAGAAGGTCATAATTGAGGGGTCGATAAAGGGCCGGCAGGCTATGTCGAAGCTCCCCAGCACCGCCTTTGGGCTCTTGTTTCTCGACTGGATCCTCGGCTCCGTCACCATGCTGTAGCAGCCGGAGCTGAACTGGGTTATCACCTCGTCGTTTCCCTCGCGGGCGTAGTTCGCCATCACTATCATCGCGCCCATAACGTCGCCGTTTCCGTAGATGGTGACCGCCTCGGGCGGCTCCTCCTCCGTGAAATCTTTGAGGGGCCTAAAGACGATATATTGGCCCGTTGCGGGCACAAACTCGATCTCGTCCGAGAGGGCCTCCCCCAGCTCCGGGGTCTTCTTGAACCGCTCCCCCTCGATCCTCCCCGGAATCCCGTGGGACAGGAAGTGCCCGATCCCCTTCATTAGGCTCTTCTTGAATCCGAGGTAAAACGCCCCCCCGCGGCACGCCTTCCACTCCCTCGAAAAATAGACTGTTTCTCCCTTTCTCGCCATGTTAAGGAAGGGATATATGCAGACCCGGCTCTTCTTTATGGCGGTTCTTGCCCCCTTCGGCTCCAGGTCGGTGTACTGAAAGCCGACGGGAGACTCATTAAGCCCCAGCATCTCCCTGAGCAGATCCTCGAGGGCGCGGTAGTCCCCCCTTTTCAGCTTATTTGTCATAAACGGTACCTAATACCCCCAATATCTATATGACGGTTTGGATACGATTACACCATCGGTATTACTTGCGTCAAAAAGAGAGAGGGCCGACCGTGAGTGAATCTGTTTTCACCCTTCGGCGCCCCCAAGAAATCACTCTGCCTAAAACGACAATTTTATTGCTTTATCTATAGAAACAGGGCCGGTCGGATTAGCCTCAGCATAGCGCTCCCCTATACGCTTTACATTTGCTGTAAGTCAGCCTTCTTCCCCATACTTTTTCAGCGCCCCTTCGATTCGAGATTCATCAAATCCTATTATAATCTCGCCGCCGATGTTAATCACGGGAACCCTCTCACCGTTTTCGGTCAACTTCCTCATTTCGGCGAGGGCGCGCTCCTCCTTCGTCACGTCGTAATCTGTAAAATCAATCCCGGAATCCTTGAAGAACTCCCTTACCCTATTGCAATAGGGACAGGTCGGCGTGGTATAGATAACCACCTTGGATTTCCCCATCTTTGACCCCCGTATTATAAGTGTCCCCCTCGTCCACTGAGAATATCTTCCGGCCCTCTCGAAAACCGCTTTAACATGCAGCGCAAATATCGGATTGATTTAACACCTTCTCCATACATTCTACCATTATCGGGGGAGCATGTAAATATTGATTATAGAAAATTTTTAGTCAATATCTAAAGAATAAACCTTAAACCGGATGGTCCGCTCCAACCGATCGGCTCAGACGATCTCGTTTACCCTTCTCTCTATCTCGTCTCTCACCTCCCTCATAAAGGACAGAGGCGTTCCCGCCGGATCGGGGAGGTCCCAGTCCACGATCTCAGCATTGGGGATTATCGGGCACGCATTAACGCAACCCATTGTCACGACCAGATCGGGGGTAAAGGTCTTGAGGGCGTCGTTCAAGGACCTTGGGGTGATATACGCCATGTCTATCCCCACCTCCGCCATCGCCTCCGCCATTACCTCGTTGATCCTTTCGGCGGGGCTGCTGCCGGCGCTCATTGCCTCGATCCGATCGCCGTATTTATGCCTCGTGAACGCCCAGGCCATCTGGCTCCTGTAGGCGTTTTCCGTGCAGACGTAGAGCACCCTCCTCCTTTTTACAAGGGGGGTAACCATCTCTCGCGCCTTTTCCCTTACGTCCTTAATCGCCGTGGGGTGTTTCTCGATGTCTCCCGAATTTTCTATTTTTCTGTAGGTCAGCCTGTCTTGATTGCTATATAAGGCGCCCACGGCGTCGAAGAAGTACTTTGCCTCGAGAGACACCCCGGCAAAAAGGTTCTCCCCCTTCGTGGCCCCCAGCGCCAAAAGGAGGCCCTTTCTGACGTTTACGCCCGGGTCGTCGAGCTTGAGCACGTAGCGCCTCGCCCAGAGCGCCTGGGCGCGATCCACGACCGCCTTTACCATCCCGGTTAGGCCGTAGAAGAAGACCGGGCTCGCCAGGACGACGAGGTCAGCCCTCCGAAGGAGGGGGTATATCTTCTGCATGTCGTCGTCTATGACGCAGTAGCCCTCCTCCTCGCATTTGCGGCACTCGATGCAGTGGGAGATATTCATCTTCCCAACATCTATTTTAATCGTTTCGGCGCCGAGTTTTTCCGCCTCGTCAAGAAAGGCCGAGAGGAGGCGGTCGGTGTTCCCGCCGCTCCTGGGGCTTCCCTGAAATCCAATAACGAGCATAATATCTCCATTTGTGTGAATTTAAAGAGTCAAAACCGATTTTTTAGGAATGGCCGGCATTTCCCAATTCCAAATCTATTCTACCATTCAAAACCGGATAAAGGAATCTCTTATATTCGGTTATTTTTAACAACTGGTGGGAACTATTCTGTCATTCCCAAGATTATTGGGAATCCAATATTCAGTCATTCCCAACTTGACTGGGAATTTATTCTGTCATTCCCAGCTCGACTGGGAATCCAGCCTGTCCCTGCGTATGCAGGGATTGATATTATTATGGATTCCCGCTTTCCAAGGGAATGACAATATAATAGTTCTTCTTTATTCCCGATTCTTAAGGAAATGACGAATTACAATCCGGCTTGTAAGATATAACATTTTATCAATAATACAGCGTGGATCACAATCAAGAAATCCTGTTCCGCCTCCACACGCCCCTCAGCCTCAAGGAGTTACCCACCACCGAGACGGAGCTGAACGCCATAGCCGCCGCCGCAAAGACGGGACTCAAAAATATCCCGAAGATCGGGTAGAGAACTCCCGCCGCCACGGGGATGCCGAGACTGTTGTAGAAGAATGCCCAGAAGAGGTTCTGCTTGATCGCCCTCATGGTGAGCTTCGACAAGATTATTGAGTTCGGCACGTTCATTAGATCTTCTTTTATGAGGGTGATGTCGGAGGCCTCTATGGCGACGTCCGTTCCGGCGCCTATGGCGATGCCGGTGTCCGCCTGAGCCAGTGCCGGGGCGTCGTTTATGCCGTCGCCCACCATCGCCACGAATCTCCCGCCGCCGTTGTCCCCTTTAAGCCTCTCGATCTCCCTCGCCTTGTCGGCGGGGAGGACACCGGAGAAGACCCTCTCGATCCCCACCTCTTTCCCGATAGCCCTTGCGGTGGCCTCGTTGTCCCCCGTGATCATCCCGACGTCAAGCCCCATATCCTTGAGGGCCGCGACCGCTCCCTTCGCGCTCGCCTTAGGCTCGTCGCGGATCGCCAGGAATCCGAGGACTTCGCCCTCTTCCGAGACGAAGACGACCGTCTTCCCCTCCCTAAGAATCTCCTTCGATCTTTGAAAGAGTCGATCGGGAACCTTGTCGCCCTCCGACACGAGATTCAGGCTCCCCACCGTAACCCTCTTTCCCCCATTGATGTTTACGGTGGCCACAGCCCCGAGTCCCGTCAACGCCTCGAAACCGTAGGCGGGAAGAGGATTGATCTTCTCGTCCTTGCCCCTCTTCACTATCGCCCCGGCGAGGGGGTGCTCGGAGAGCGCCTCTACCGACACAGCGGCGGCAATAAGCCTCTTTTCGTCCACGCCCTCGTTGGCCACCACATCGGTAACCACGGGCTCCCCCTTGGTCAGCGTTCCGGTCTTGTCGAAGACAACGGTGTTAAGCCTGTATATCTTTTCGAGGCTCTCCCCCCCCTTTATTAGTATCCCGCTCTCTGCCCCAAGGCCGGTGCCCACCATGATCGCCGTGGGTGTGGCAAGCCCCATGGCGCACGGGCACGAGATTATCAGGACGGAGACGAAGTTCAGAAGCGCCCTGGAGAGATCGTGCCCCGGGACGAAGAAAAACCATATCAAGAAGGTTGCTGTGGCGATCGTAATCACCGCCGGGACGAAGATCGAAGCCACCCTGTCGGCCAGCCGCTGGATGGGCGCCTTCGACCCCTGCGCCTCCTCCACGAGCCTGATTATCTGGGATAATGCGGTATCCACCCCAACCCTCGTCGCCCTGAACTTGATGCTCCCTGAACTGTTGAGCGTGGCGCCGAAGACCTCGCTTCCCTCGATCTTCTCGACCGGAAGGCTCTCGCCCGTGAGCATTGACTCGTCCACGTAGGACGACCCGGAGACTACGACCCCGTCGGTGGGGATCTTCTCCCCGGGCCTGACGAGAATAGTATCTCCCGGAAGGAGCTCCTCCACCAGGACATCTTCATCGACGCCGTCTCTTATCACTCTTGCGGTCTTTGCTCGAAGGTCAAAGAGCCTCCTTATGGCGGAGCTCGCCTTCCCCTTCGCCTTCGCCTCCAAGAGCCTACCCAGAAGGATCAGTGTCACGATCATCGCCGCGCCGTCGAAATAGACGTGATGGGCGGCGTCCGCCCTCGCAAAGAATCCGGGGAAGAAAATCACCGCCGCGGAATAGAGATACGCGGAGAGAGAGCCTATAGCCACGAGCGTGTTCATGTCTGAGGTCCCCTTCAGGAGGGCCTTGACGGCGCCAGTGAAAAATCGGCTCCCCACCCAGAAGAGGACGGGTGTCGTGAGCAGAAGGAGGGAAAGCATCAGAATTCCCTTGTCGATATTTGCCACAAAGGGAAAGAGTCCCGGCATCGAGCCGACGAAGATGACCGCGGAGAGGGCTGCGCCGACGACGAATTTAACGGTCAGCCGGCGTATCTCCCTCTTCTTTTCCGCCTCGAGGGGGTCCTCCGCCATCTCCACCGCGACCCCGAGGAACTCGTACCCGGCCTTGGATACCGCCTCCTTAAGCTCCCTCAAGCCGGTTTTTTTAGGATCGTAGGTCACGGATGCCCTGTTCGTCGCGAGGTTGACCGAAGCCCCCGATACGCCCTCGACCTTCGACACAGCCCTTTCTACCCTCATCACGCAGGCGGCGCAGGTCATGCCGCCCACGGAGAAGATGATCGATTTTTCCTCCGATCCGCCCAGCTCGATCGTATCGACGACCTTATAGCCGAGGTCGGAGACCCTCTTTTCCATCTCCCGTGTGGTTACCCTGTCCGGGTCATAGGATACGGTGGCCTTGTCCGAGGCGAGGTTTATCTCGGCGCTCTCGACCCCGTCAAGCTCCTTAAGCCCCTTTTCGAGACGGACGACACAGCTTGCGCACTCCATCCCCGAGACCTTGAACGCCACCCTATCCGACTTCATATCCCGCATCCTCCACAACCTCCCGAACCACGTCCATATCCACAGTGCCGTATTCGTCAAACGTCGCCTCTCCCATCTCGAGGCTCACCGATACGTTCTCGACCCCGTCAACACCCTCCAAGGCCTCGGTCACCGCCTTCACGCAGTGCCCGCACGACATCCCTTTTATCTTTATTGTCCTCATGGCTAGTCCTCCATCATTGTGTATTTGGAAAAACCATACTTTTTTGGTACGATATTCTTTACTAAGTTAGTAATCTTTACTATAATATAATCCCTTTCCCCCCATTAATCAAGGGATGGCGGCAATTGCCGTCAACTTTAGGCTTGACATAATGAATAATAATGGTAGTGTTACAGCTAATATTCCAATAAAACTGTAAAGGAAATTGAACCTATGGAAAATCCCTTACATCTAACTCACCTTATTCTCCTCTCGCTATTCTACATCTTCTTTCCGGCCTTTCTCATCTACTTCGCCCAGAGATACCCGATAATCGATAAGATCGGCACGGCCATAATCTGCTACGGCATGGGGATGGCAATGAGCCTGATATGGGCGGTTCCTGAGAACGCGGGGGGCGTTCAGGAGATATTCATGACGATTACGGTGCCTTTGGCCATCCCCCTGATGCTCTTCAGCATGGACATAAGAAAGTGGCTCAGGCTTGCGCCGAGAACCCTTATATCCCTAATCCTGATGGTCTTCTCGGTCCTTGCGGTGACCACCATAGGATTCATGATCTTCAGGGACTCCATACAGGGCGGCGAGGCGTGGAAGGTGGCCGGAATGCTCGTCGGGGTATACACCGGAGGAACCCCAAATCTCAGCGCCATCGGGCTGGGTCTCAAGGCTTCGGAGGAGGTGATCGTCCTGACAAGCACCGCCGACATGCTGGCGTGCACGCCCTGGTTCTTCTTTATCCTCCTCTTCGGCCAGAGGTTTATGAACCTCTTTCTCCCGAAGTTCGAGAAATCGGGCGCAAAGATGGATGCGTCAGGGGGAGACATGAAGGCGGAAGACATCCCAGAGTCCAGCGACTTCAGCGACTACAGGGGGATATTTACCAATAAGATCGTTCGTCCCCTGTCCCTTATGCTCCTCCTTTCGGTCGGCATCTTTGCGGTGGGGGGTGTGCTTTACAGCATCCTGCCCAAGGAGTATAACATGGCGGTGTTGATGCTTACAATCACGACCCTCGGTATCGCGGCTTCCTTCTTAAAGCGGGTAAGGGACACCAAGATGACCTTTCAAATGGGGCAATACTTTATACTAATATTCTGCCTCGTCGTCGGCTCGATGGCGGACATCAACAAGCTATTTACGGCGGCGATGGATATTGTCCTGTACACCTGTCTTGCCGTCTACGGCTCGTGGATTATGCACATGCTGCTTTCGGCGATATTCAGGATAGACACCGACACCACCATTATAACAGCAACGTCGGCGCTCTTTTCGCCGCCGTTCGTGCCGGTCGTCGCCAGCGCCCTCAAGAACAAGGAGGTGATCATCTCCGGCCTCACTACCGGCATCATAGGCTACGCCATCGGAAACTACCTGGGGATCCTTCTTTCGCCCCTGTTGCTGAAGATACCTTAACGGGCGGCGATCCGTAACCGTGATCTCGGATTGCCGGATGGCCTGCAAAACTGATTTTTTAATACGGGGAGGGGCGCTGCTTGAAGATTTCAGCTTCCTCCCCTCTTTCTTGTGTAAACAAAGAAATAGAGGCCGTAGATAAGTGGCGGGAGGAAGAGCGTCAGGGGAACCGTGATGTGGTTGATTATAGGCATGGTGCCGTCAAGTCCCAGGGCCGGAAACCTCCCGTGGCTCCCGAAGACAAGGGCGATGTCGTGCATGGGTCCTGCGAAGAACATAATCGAGATTACGATGGTGTAGACGGATTCGAGGTAGAATATGGGAGGTGTCCACGTTTCGATTTTACCCGCGTCTATCCTGGATCTGAAGGCCAGAGTGAGGACGAGGCCTGGGAGAAGAAGGGGGGCCAATATCCACCAGCCGATGGTGAGTTCGTAGCTGACAAGATAGAGGATCGAAAGCGCCGATACTGAGATGATCATCAAGGCGAGAAAGACGGCTTTTATAAGGAGGAGATACCCGAATATCCTTTCAAACGACGTCTTCATCTCTCTATTCCTGATTTAAAGCCTTTAAGAGGAAGCTGGGGGCTCAATCGCCCTGTTTTGACTTCCGCACCGCCCGATATTGACGATATTGCAATATTGAAAATCGGGTGAAAATCGGGGCAAAACAAAGTGAACTATTACGATCTCGATTGCGATTACGATTGTGATTGCGATTACGTTTGCGATTAATATTATAGCGGAGGGAAGGATGAAAAGCTACCGAAAAGAGCTCTGGTTCGAAGTCCCCGCCAGGAGGGGGTTCGTGAACATCACCCCGGACGTTACGAAGTGCGTCATGGAGAGCGGTGTGAAGGACGGGCTCTGTCTCGTCAACGCAATGCACATCACGGCGTCCGTCTTCATAAACGACAACGAGTCCGGGCTCCACAGCGATTTCGACAAGTGGCTGGAAGGGCTGGCGCCACACGAGCCGGTAAGTCAGTACAGGCACAACGTGGGCGAGGACAACGCCGACGCCCACCTGAAGCGGACGATCATGGGAAGGGAGGTGGTGGTCGCCATAACCGACAGCAGGCTCGACTTCGGCCCCTGGGAGTCGATCTTCTACGGGGAGTTCGACGGCAGGAGGAGAAAGCGCGCCCTCGTGAAAATCATAGGCGACTGACGGCGAAGGGTAAACGGCCTTTTCAACTTCATTCAGAAGGTAAAATGACAAGCGTAAAGGGGTGCGTCTTCTGCGAGATGCCGGAAGATAAAAAGATATTGAGAGAAGAGTTGATCTTTGCCTGCCTGGACAAGTACCCGGTGGCGCCGGGACACACACTGATTGTAACCAAGAGGCACGTGGCAAACTGGTTTGAGGCGTCCAAGGAGGAGCGCAGGGCCATCGACAACGCGATCCTTGCGCTCAAGGAGATGCTCGACAGAGAGCACAGGCCTGACGGGTACAACATCGGGGTAAACATAGGCCGAGCCTCCGGCCAGACCATCGACCACCTCCACGTCCACCTGATCCCGAGATACAAAGGGGACGTATACGACCCGTGGGGGGGCGTCAGGGGCGTGATCCCGGAAAAAAGGCTCTACCCGAAGGGGTAAAGCCTCATACTTATTTTCGCCCCGTTAAAAATTTAAGACAGAGGCTGCTGGATTGCCTCTTTAAGGCAAAACTGGCGGCCGTGAGATCGAAACAAAAATTGTCCCTCCCTATCCCTCCCGCTCGGCCTTTATCATCTTGTCGATCTCGAGGGAGATCATCCTGTTTACGACCTCCCTCTTTATCCCGCCGATGCTGTAGAGGGCGTCCACGTAGCTGAAATAGTAGCTCTCCGCGATGACGCCGGAGACCACGTCCATGAGCCTCTTGAACGCCCCGTATATCCTCGTCGCCTCCTCTTTCTCGAACGTCTCGATGCACTTCTTTAAAAAAAGCTGCTCGACAAGGCTCATAATTCCCAGCATAAACGAGTTCGGCACCCCCCTCTTTATGTGGAGGAGGCCCACAACCCAGAGGTTTTTGAGGAAATCGTCGGTGATGTCCCCCTTGAAGGCGGAGGTGAGCCATCCCTTCAGGGTCTTCTCCCTCTCCTGCCTCTCCCCCTCCCCGAATATCTTCGCCGTCCGATCGTAACCGAAGAGGGTATCGTAAAAAGATTTAACGAATTCATCCGCCCACGGGGCGGTCTTTTCGGAAAACTCCCTCAGAGTCTCCCTGTCCGCTTCGGAATATCCGGTCAGCCTGATCAAGTCCTTCAATACTTGTTCCTTCATAGTATCCCTTTCATAGATTGGAAAAGCTTCTATTTAATATTAATTACTCTTACTATTATAATCTGGCCCCTATTGTTGTCAAGACATTTCTGTATTTTTTAAAAATTTTATTCGGCCTTTAAGATGAGCTGTTGAGGTTGGAGGTCTTGACGGACGAGGAGGGGAGACGGACGACCGCCTCAGGGCTTCCCGTCCACGCCTGTTTCGATCGATAGCCTATTTGAGAAAAGATTTGATTCTTGATCGGATCAGTATTGGATATCGAAAGAATCTATGGGGAGGAGATCGATATCGAACACGTTTACCTCAAGGATATTGCCCGATGCCGTAACCGTGCAGAAGTGGTGCTTTCTGACATAGAGCTCGCTGTAGTCGCTCGCCTTCTTTCGCGCGTACAGGGGGGCGCCGCCTCCCCCGGTCGTCACGAAATGGATGTCGTTGTATCTCAGCCTCTCGTAAGCGTGGACGTGGCCCGCGAAGACAAGCCTCACACCGTGCTCCCCGAAGATGGGAAGGAGAATCTCCCCCCACCCCTTTTCGTCGGCGGTGTGTCCCCCCGCCTCGCTCGCGAAGATCGGGTGGTGAAAGATCGGCACGATGAACTTCGTCCCATCCGGGAGGTTTTCGAGGTCCGACATGAACCACAGGTACTGCGCGGAGCCGGGGCCGATATCGCTTCCGCTGTCGAGGACTATGAAGTGAATCCCGTTTCTATCGACCGAGTACCACGAAAGGTCTCCCGGAACGCCTGCGTTTGTAAGGAAGGTCTTAGGGCTCCCGTCGTGGTTTCCCCTGACAGGGTAGAAGGCCGACTCCGCCCTTATCCTCGATACGATCTCGTTGTACCTGTTCCACTGCGAGACGTTCGACGATATCGTAACGAGGTCCCCGGTGTTGAAGACCGCGGCGGGTTCAAGCGTCATGAACGCATCCACGATCCTCTCGTGGACAGCGTGGCCGTACCGGCTGTCCCCGTAGACGACGACAGGACCCCGGCCTTTGTCCTCCGCGGCAAAGGATATACCGGAAAGGGCAAACAAAAGGAAACAAACCGCCGCAATCCGCCACCTTCTTCCTGGAGACCAAGGGCTGTTATCATCGACTAAATTTTTATCCATCCTGAAGACTCTTTATAAATATGACTGTTACTATTGTAACTATTCTCCATGGATATTCAAGGATTTTTTAATAGGAAAGCTTTAGAAAAAAAGGGGGCTCTTGCCCTTAACACAAACAAGCCCCCTCTCATCAGATAAGAGGGGGCTTGTCCAGTTTTATATTTTTTATCGCCGTTTAAGTTATCGACTAAATCTTTAAACCGACCTCAAGGATATACCTAAAGGCCCATCAGCCTCGAAATTATCAGCTTCATGATCTCGGTCGTGCCGGCGTAGATGGTATGCACCCTGACGTCCCGAAAGAGGCGGGCGATCAGATACTCCTCCATATAGCCGTATCCGCCGTGGAGCTGTACGCCATTCTGGACAATGCGGTTCGCCATCTCGCAGACCCAGTATTTGGCCATAGAGACCTGCTTGACAACGTCCTTGCCCTCCATGTGATCCATCGTCAGCTTTTCGAGGAACGTCCTTCCCAGCTCTATATCCGTAGCCATCTCGGCGAGCTTGAAGGAGTTGTGCTGGAAGCGGGAGATGGGCCTCCCGAAGGCCTCACGGCTCCTGCAGTATTCGAGAGTAACCCTCATGGCTTCTTCCGCAAGCACTTGGGAGCCCCACGACGCAAAGAGTCTTTCCTGCTGGAGCTTCTCCATCAAATACCTGAATCCCGCCCCCTCCTCGCCCAGAAGGTTTTCCGCAGGCACAAAGCAGTCCTCGAAGAACATCTCGGCGGTGTCCTGGCTCTTCATGCCGATCTTGTCGAATTTCTGTCCCTTGTTGAAGCCGGGGGTGCCGTCTTCCACCACAATAAGGCTTATGCCTGCGTACGGCGGATCCGCCTTCGGGTCGGTCTTCGCGGCGACGATGCAGAGATCGCAGTTTATGCCGTTTGAGATGAAGGTCTTCTGACCGTTTATGAGATACCCGCCGTCCTTCTTTACGGCCGTGGACTTTATCGCGGCAAGGTCGGAGCCGGTGTTAGGCTCGGTCATGGCCACGGCTGTGATTATATCACCGCTGGCGCAGCCGGGGAGCCACTTCTTCTTCTGCTCTTCGTTTCCGTAAGTATAAATATATGGAACGACCACATCGCTGTGAAGGCCGATGGCAAAGCCTGACTGTTTTGTCTTGGCAATCTCTTCTAAGGTGATAATCGAGTATTCAAAGCCGACGCCGGAACCTCCATATTCCTCCGGAAGCCATGAGCAGAGAAAACCCTGCGCCCCGAAATCCTTCCAGGCCTGTTTAGGGACGATCCCCTTCTCCTCCCACTCATCTGCGTAGGGAGTTACGTTGTCGGCGAAATACTTGGCCAACGCATCCCTGAATATTCGGTGCTCTTCAGTGTAAATCTTTTCCAACAGTGACATTTCTTACCTCCTAAGTTACAGAACATGTGGATTCCACATAAATTTACATACAGTATCAGTCGCTAAATCGGGTCGTAAGATAAAAATCAAATAACATGCAGATTCCCCATCCTGTTTTAGCTCAAGACCCGCATCCAATTCCTCTTTTATGTATACCAAAATATTAATGACTTTATTATGACGAAAAAATTTTACAATCAACCCCATCCTGTAACCATCAATAACCGGCCGCCCCAAATAACCGACCGCCCCACTTTTAAAAAACCTTGACCGGGTGCCTTTAACTTGTTTCCACCACCTTATTCCCCCCGGCCTTTGTAAAAAGCCTGACATCGTAGCTCTTCCAGCGGAAGGGGGTGATAAACCTGAGCTTCTTCTCCTCCAAATAGTTTTTTACGTAGCGTATCTCGGCTCTCTCCGCCTCCGTGTCGAGGAGTGCGAAGCTCGGCCTCGGATCGTGAGCCTGGGGCTCTCCCACCGACCCCGGATTGATTATGGTGACGTCCCCGCTCTTTACAACCATCGGGACGTGGGTGTGGCCCAGGATGATGTATTTATATCCGAGGGTCTCAAAGGCCTTGAAGTCGTGATATTCGGGGTAAATATATTCGCTCTTCGTATTCCACGGGCTTCCGTGCGCCATGAATATCTTTTTCCCGTCGATGCTAAGCTCCATGGAACAAGGGGTATCGTTGATCCTCTCGACAAGCCTCCTTGTTACCTCGTCCTTTCCGAAGTTATTGAAATAAAGGACCGCCATATCCTCGTGATTCCCCTTGATATAGACCACCTTGTTTTCGTCGATTATATCAAAGATCTTTTTCAGCTCGACCGCCCTTCCGGCTATATCCCCGGCAAGGAGGATCAGATCCGTCTCGGGCATCTCATCAAGGGCGGCCTTAAGCGCAACTTCGTTACCATGAACGTCGGATATTATTCCAATCAGCATAGCGTCAAATTACATAAAAAGTCCTGGGGCGAAGGATAATCCTCCGCCCCTTAGACAAAAAGACAAATCGTCTCTACTTGGTAAGAACGGGCATCATGTACGCAAAGGTATCCTGAACGCTGGTCGCCTCCTTGATCTTGGACATATCGGTGATCTTTTTCCAGTTGTCCTTTATCTCCTCTGCCTTTATATCTCTCTTCCCGTCTCCGATGATGGTTCCCTCGCCGATCATTACGGCCGTCCTGCTGTACCAGCCCATACCGGCGTTGAAGACATAACCGGAATCCTTGTTATCCTCGGATGAGAGATAGACGACCAGAGGCGTGATGAACTCCGGCCTCAATTTCTCGAAGAACTCCGGAGGCATAACATCTTCAGTAAGCCTTGACGCCGCCACCGGGGCTATTGTATTGACCAGTACGTTGTACTTGGCCCCTTCGAGCTTGAGGGTATTCATAAGTCCCAGAAGACCCATCTTCGCCGCGGAATAGTTGGACTGACCGAAGTTGCCGTAAAGGCCTGCGCCGGATGTCGTGAAGACGACACGGCCGTAATTGTTCTCCCTCATGATGGCGTATGCGGGCTGCGTTACGCAGTATGCGCCCCTCAAATGTACCGCCATAATGATGTCCCACATATCCTCTTCCATCTTCAGAAAGCTCTTGTCTCTCAGAATACCGGCGTTGTTGATTACGATATCGACCTTTCCGAAGTTGTCCACTGCGGTCTTGACGATGTTCTTGCCGCCCTCTATCGTGGCGACACTATCGTAGTTGGGGGCGGCCTCTCCGCCAGCGGCCTTGATCTCGTCTACCACGGCGTCCGCGGCGGACTTGCCCCCGCCGGTGCCGTCCCTGGCGCCGCCGAGGTCATTTACCACCACCTTACATCCCCTCTTGGCCAGCTCCAGGGCGTAGGTCTTTCCCAGGCCTGCGCCGGCACCCGTTACGATTGCCACTCTTCCATCGAATTTGATGTCTGCCATTTTCTTCTCCTGAAATGAGTTTTTATATTTTTACTTCTCAGACTCTCATTAAATCGATTTACTACTTAGACTTTAAAAAATCTTTCCATTACAGTTCCCGTCTGTCCCGAACTCCAACCACAACAGAATATTGACCTGGAATCAATCCCGGCCTCCCTTTCCCCCTCTTCAATACCCCTCTTTCCCCCTTGTTCGTCAAAGGTCGAATATTTTCATCTGCCACCCAACCCTGCCCTCCGTCTGATCTCTCCGCTTCAGCCAAGTCCCGCTTGGACGATGAAAATTGTCTGAGCAGAGAATATAATATTACGTGGATCCAGTCAATATCAAACGTTCGGAAAGCAAGCAAACAATCTAAAAGCAAGCATCCACCCATCGGGGACCGGCCATCTATTGTGATTGCCTACTCCAATTTCCCACTCCCCCCCACGTCCTCCTACGTCACTTTAAACTCCCTACCCCCCCTACGTCTCCCCCATATCCTTCCACCCCCCCAAAAAAACGGATTCGCTGCCGATCCTCCCGACTCCCCAATTTATGCCTGACGGATTTACCTGTTTGTCCCCGTCCCCGCCGGTCAATTGAAACCTTGTCTCTACATTAGAGACATTAGATCGGTAAGATCGGTCAATCCCCCATTCCCCCCGGCCGACCCCCCCGGCTTTTCCTTTACTTGCTGGGCAGTGCGGCCTTAAAGGTCCCGGTGATCTTCACCTCGCCGGTCGCGTCCGCCGTCTGGATCTCGCACTCGATGACCTTTTTGCCGCCCTCCTCCGCCTTGTTGATGACCTTTCCCGTTACGGTGACGGTCGATCTGGCGGTGGTGTTTTCCATGTCATTTATGTCGGCGGGAAACGTCATCCCTGCGAACCTGACCTTGAAGGTTTTCAGATACTTCTGAGGAATCCAGTTCGTTATCGCCTGTCCGGTGATTCCCATGATGAGCATCCCGTGGGAGATAACCGTCGGCATCCCGAACAGCTTCACGAATGTCTCATCGTGATGGAGGGGATTAAAGTCTCCCGAGGCGCCGGCATAGCGAACAAAGTGCGTTCTGGTCAAGGGGCCCGAGGTAAAAGAAGGCATCTCGTCCCCTACGTTTACGTCATCATAAAAAATTTCTTTTGCCATTTTTTCCTCCTACCTCTCTACCAGAGTTGAACGGCCCTTGATAACAAGTTCACCCTTCTGGTTTTTCATCTCTGTCTCGAGCACGGTGAACTCCATAAACTTTCCGGGCTTGTTTTTCTTCTCCTTTTCATACATGTCCGTTACCTTGGACTTGCATGAAATCACATCCCCAGGGTGAATCGGGTTAAAATACTCGTATTCCTCTTCGCCGTGAAGCAATCTTCCGAGATTAATCCCCAATGCCGTTATCATCGGCATAAGTCCGCCTCCGGCCCAAAGGACAAAGCAGGTTTGAAAGGTGGGTGGTGCTATAATGTCGTTGTAACCCTCCTTTTTTGCGGCATCTTTATCCGCGTAGACCTGATCCACCTGGTCCTTGCCTTCTTTCTGCGATATCGCCATGGCGAACTCGGCGATCTTTCCCTTTTCCACCTCGAATGTGAATTCGGGAAACTCCATTCCCACTTTTGATTTGTCTGCCATAAAAGCCTCCTATGATAAGAAATATAGAGTGAGCTACATTATCCACATTCTAACTCTGAACATCGTCAAAACCGGTCATTATCCCGTTCATGTTTACCTTGAAGGTCTTCTCTTTTATGAAGAGACCGGAGAATATAATCCTGCAGATATCCTCCACGAGGTCTTCTATGGGAATCTCTCGCCCGAAGACAATCCAAGGGATTGATATATGCTCGATTGTCCCCAATATCATGTCTCTGGTGATGTGCGGACTTACGTCTGGGGCGATCTCCCCGTCTCTGATCCCCTCCCGAACGATGGAGAGTATCAGGTCTGAATAGAGCTTCAGGTTTTCGTAGGCCTTGCTCTTGAAATAGTCGGGCCCCCTCCTTATCTCGAGGGTCACTATCTTGGTGTAGTTCTTGTGGGTCCTGAAGTAGTGGAGCTGACACCAGATTATCTTTCTTAGCTTGTTTGTGGCCCCCTTTATCCCCTGAAGGTGATTTAGAACGAAGTCGGCGTATTCCATCGTGTTCTGCTCTGGAACCGCGAAAAGGAGGTCTTTCTTATTCTCGAAGTACTCGTATATCGTGCCCTCGGCAACGCCGGCCTCTTTGGCTATTTCGGATATGGTGGTCTCGAAGTATCCCTTTTCGGCAAAGATCATCTCCGCCGCGGCAAGTATTCTCTCCTTTTTGTCTCCCCCCTCTTTGTTGTTCTTGAGACCCCTGGCGATGCTTTTCAGGTCTTTCTGAACATCATTCATTTTCTTTGTCTTTTCAGGCATTTACAAATCCAAATAGAGGGCCTTGTTTCACATCATTTGAGTGCTGCTCAATTATATTTTTATGATTTCTTTTTGTCAAGTGATAAATATCATTAAATAAAATCATTTTTACGAAAATGCTTGACAAAACGCTCGACTTATACTTAAATACTTCCGAAGAATATTCAGTTTTCTTATCGACATCAATAAATTTGTGAATTATAGCGATTCAAGGTTAGACAGAAACAGGTATTGTTTCCGCTATTTTTAAGAAATGCAATCAATGGCAGGATGTTGAAATTCATTAAAAGGAGAAGATGAACATGGTTGGAATAACTTCATACGGAGGCTACATTCCGAGGTACAGGTTAAACCGCGGCACCGTTTTCGGTGCGATGGGGTGGTTTAATCCCGTGACCATTGCCGTTGCTCAGGGGGAAAAGTCCGTGGCCAACTACGATGAGGACAGCATCACTATGGCCGTGGCGGCGGGCCTGGACGCCCTGAACGGTATTGCGAGGGAAAAGATCGACGGAGTCTACATGGCGTCCACAACGCTGCCGTACAAGGAGCGCTCCTGCGCCGGAATAGCGGCATCGGCTATGGATCTTAGAGACAACATAAGATTTGCGGATTTCGCCGAGGCGGTAAAATCTGGAACTACGGCATCGTTAGCGGCGCTTGACGCCGTTAAGGCCGGAGAGGCAGAAAATATCATGGTCCTTGCATCCGACCACCGCATGGGAAGGATGGGAAGCATGGTCGAGCAGTTCTACGGAGACGGTGCGGCTTGTCTCGTTATGGGGAACAAAGACGTAATCGCTGAGTTTAAGGGATCTTACTCGGTCTCTTACGACTTTGTGGATCACTTCAGGTCGGACGACGCCCCATTTGACCGCACCTGGGAAGAGCGCTGGATCAGGGATATGGGCTACTCCAAGATAATCCCAGAGGCGCTCAAGGGACTTCTTGAAAAGACCAAGGTAAAGGCGGAAGACATTGCAAAGGTGGTCTACCCGTGCTACTTTGGACGCGACCACGCCAAGCTCGGCACGAAACTGGGCATCAAGCCGGAGGCAATCCACGGCAACATGCACGCCGAGACGGGAGACACCGGAGCGGCGCATCCCCTTGTGATGATGGCAAGCGCCCTTGCCGACGCCAAGCCCGGAGACAAGATCATCATGGCGAGCTTCGGGAGCGGGTCGGACGCCCTCCTCTTCGAGGTGACCGACAACATCAAGAAGCTCAAGGGAATCAAAGGAATCAAGAATTGTCTCGCCAACAGGGCGGACCTCGCCCCGTACGAGAAGTACGCCGTATTCAGGAAGCTGATCCCGATGGAGCTGGGAATCCGCGGCGAGGATCAGGCCTTCACCGCATTCAGCACGCTGTGGAGAAACAGAAGGGCCGTCATGGGGCTCGTTGGAACGAAGTGCAAAGACTGCGACACTCCCCAGTTTCCACCCCAGAGGATCTGCGTAAATCCGGATTGCGGCTCGATCGACCAGATGGAAGATTACCGCTTCTCCGACAAGGAGGGGACGATCTTTTCATACACCGGCGATATGCTCTCCTTCTCGTTCGATCCGCCTCAAATCTACGGCATCGTCAGGTTCAAGGGCGGAGGCAGGCTCTGGACCGACTTCACCGACTGCAAGCTCGAAGACGTCAAGGTCGGCCAAAAGGTAAAGTTGTCCTTCAGGAGAAAATATTACGACGACAAGAGGGGAATACACGGCTACTTCTGGAAGGCTGTACCGGTAACCGAAAATTAAAAAATAAAGTAAGGATGGAGGAAAGATAAAATGGCAAGCGGAATAAAGGATAAAGTAGCCATCCTCGGGATGGGCTGCACAAGGTTCGGGGAACGCTGGGATGTACAGGCCGAAGACCTAATGGTGGAGGCCTATACAGAGTGTATGGAGGACGCCAAGATCGAGAAAAAGGATATCGACGCCTCATGGTTCGGCTCATGCTTCGATGAGGTCAACGTGGGGAAGAGCGCCATCTCCCTTCCCATGACCTTAAAGCTCCCCTATATTGGGGCCACACGCGTGGAGAACTTCTGCGCCAGCGGAACCGAGTCTTTCAGGGGAGCGGTATACGCCGTGGCCTCGGGGGCGGCGGACATCGCCCTGGCCATGGGAGCCGAAAAACTCAAGGACACAGGCTACGGAGGTCTTCCCGACTTCGGTACCGCCATGGGGACATTCAACAGGCTGATCATGCCCAACGCCACGGCGCCGGGCTCCTTTGCGCTGATGGCCACCGGCTACTGCGCAAAATACAACGTATCCCCCGAAGACCTCAAGACGGCGCTCGCCAAGATCTCGGCAAAGAGCCACGCAAACGGGGCGAAAAATCCGAAGGCTCACCTCAGAAAAGAGGTAACCGTCGACCAGATTTTATCGGCGCCGATCATAGCATGGCCCCTGGGACTCTTCGACTGCTGCGGCGTGTCGGACGGGGCGGCCTGCGCCATCGTCACCACGCCCGAGATCGCAAAGAAGATCAAGCCGAACGAGGATCCGACCCTCGTAAAGGCCCTGCAGATCGCCATTACGTCGGGCGAGGAGATGTGGTATGACAACTGGGACGGCGCCCACGTGGAGACGACCACCCGCGCCGCCGCCAAGGCCTACGCAGAGGCGGGAGTCAAAACCCCGAGGGACGAGATAAGCATGATGGAGGTCCACGACTGCTTCTCCATCACCGAGCTCGCCACGTACGAGGATCTCCAGATATCCCCCAGAGGCAAGGCTATCGACGACATCAACGACGGATTCTACAACCTCGACGGGAAGATCCCGTGCCAGCCGGACGGCGGCCTCAAGTGCTTCGGGCACCCGATCGGCGCATCCGGCTTGAGAATGCTCTACGAGATGTACAACCAGCTCAACGGCAGGGCGGGCGACCGCCAGATCAAAGACCCGAAGCTGGGCCTTACCCACAACCTCGGCGGATTCCCGGCAATGAGCGTCTGCTCCGTAGCCATAATCGGTAAGTAAGGGTCGTATTGACAAGATAGACTTCTAAGACGACAAGGGATTGACTTAAAAGTATCAATCCCAAAAAGTTAACCCAAAAAAGGGGGGCAGCGATTGTCCCCCTTTTTTTATAGCACCCTTCCATATAACTACTTTCCGCCCCTCGAACTCCATGAAGTCGTGTATCAGTTTCTTTAATATGAAATTCAAGAAAAACGTACAATGGATTCAAAGTGAACGGAGGGGTATACCCCTCCGTTCACAAAGACATTAACTTTCCTTTGAAAACCAAAGAAAAGTTACAACAACCGAATTGATACCGGTTGTTGTAAATGAACCCCAAGTTGAGGTCTCATCCATTGATGGGGCTGTTAAAACCGGAACCGGGTTAACACCCCAGAGTTTTGTAATAACTTTTTTAGTCATTTTAGTATACTCCTTAAAAAAAATTAATAACTTACGCCACATGAACGAATATTCATGAGCATCCATTTTGCTTCTATAGTTTTAAACTAATTCAATTATGGTGGCATAAAAATCACATCCTCTCTTTTATTAAAAAATAAAAAGAATCTGTAAAAATATAAGTTTATAGAACGAGCTGTATTCATTTCTATTTGGATTAAGGTTTTTACACCAATCTCAAAAAACCAAACGTATTGACATCCTCCTCTCAAACAAGTATATTTGTCCTTTAGAAATACAATATCGACGAGGAAAAGATGTTAAGAAGATATTTCAAGGCCGTTTTAGTCCTGGCCGCCCTTGGCACGGCCTGGGCCCTCCTCTTCTCCGGGGCCGAGAAGATCAACTCCACATACACGATGTTCAGAAACCGCCCCGACAGGACCGGCGTCTTTCACACGAAGGCTGTCTACTCATTAAGTCAGATCAAGTGGAGCTTCAGGGCGGAAGACGCCGTCCGCTCGACCCCGACGGTATCAAAAGGGATAGTATATTTCGGCAGCAGCGACAAGAACCTCTACGCTGTGGATGCAAGGTCCGGATTTCTGAAGTGGAGGTTTACCGCCGAGGACGAAATTTCAAGCTCCCCGGCGGTTGCGGGAAATATCGTCTACTTCGGCAGCGACGACGAGAGGCTCTACGCCATCGACAAAAAAACGGGGGTCGTGAGATGGACGTTCAAGACGGAGGGAAAGATCAGGTCGTCGCCCGTAGTGTCCGAGGGAGTCGTCTACTTCGGGAGCGACGACGGTCTCCTCTACGCGGTCGACTCCCAGACAGGCGTCCTGAGATGGAGCTTCAAGGCCGAGGATAATATCAAATCCTCACCCTCAGTAGTCGGGAGCGCAATATTTTTTGGGTGCGACAGCGGCACGCTCTACAGGCTCGACAAGTGGACCGGGGCGATGATGTGGGGCTTCAAGGCGGAGGGAAACATCGAGTCCTCCCCCGCAGTGTCAAGCGGCGTCGTCTATTTCGGGAGCGACGACGACCACCTCTACGCCGTGGAGACCAACATGGGCCAGCTGATATGGCGCTTCAAGACCGAGGACGACGTGAAGTCCTCCCCGGCCGTGTCGGGGAATACGGTCTTCTTCGGGAGCGACGACGGCCGCTTCTACGCCCTTGACGCAAGGACGGGGATGCCCAGGTGGCAATATTTCACCGAGGACAAGATCGCGACATCTCCCGCCGTCTGCGCCGGCGCCGTGTACTTCGGCGGTGACGACGGCAGGCTCTACGCCCTGAGGGTAGACAACGGGGGAATGAGATGGCAGTACAGGGTGGAAAAGCCTATCCGCTCATCGCCCATGGTCCAGGACAAGACGGTCTACTTCGGCGACGATTCCGGGTTCCTCCACGCCCTGAGATAAGGAGAAAACTCCTTGTCAAAACTGAAGGCCACGACAAGACCGAACCCCAAGATTGTGGGCCTGAACGCCCCCCTTTAAAATTGAAAATCAAATCAAAAAATCCCCGGCCGTGACCGGGGATTTTTTATACATGTCTTAGTTTTTTGCTCCCCCAAAACCCTCACCCCTCTTCCCCGCACCCTTTGACGCGGTTTTCCCCTTGATCTAACCTACGGCGTGTATCTTATCCCCTCCCCCTCGGAAACCTCCCCCACTACCCAGAGATCTTCCCCGGCCTCTTCAAACCTTGATTTCAGTGCGTCGAGGTTTTCCGGCTTTACCGCCGCCAGAAGCCCCCCGGATGTCTCCGGGGTAAAGAGGAGCTGTCTCATCTCCTCCGGGATCGCCTCATCGAACCGGACGCTCTCCTTGAACGACCTCTCGTTGTTGCAGGTTCCCCCCGGGAAGAGCCACATATCTGCGTATCTCTTTGCCCCCGACACAAACGGCAGGCTTTCGACAACGAAGTCCAGCCTTACCCCGCTGCTTTTTGCCATCTCCAAAGAGTGGCCGGAGAGGGCAAACCCTGTGATATCGGTCAAGGCGTCGGCCCCCACATCCCTTATTATTCCTGCGGCGGCCTTGTTGAGCTTCTTCATCCAGATCGTGGCGCCCTCCACGTCCCCCTTATCCGCCTCACCGGCCTTCAGGACGGTGGTCACGATCCCCACTCCCAGAGGCTTCGTGAGGACGAGAGCGTCTCCGGGAAGGGCGCCCTTGTTCGTGAGGACCCGCTCCGGGTGGGCCGTTCCCATCGCCACAAGGCCGTACTTCGGCTCCCTGTCGTCTATGGTGTGGCCCCCCGCCAGGACTCCCCCCGCCTCCCTGACCTTGTCGGCCCCTCCCTCCAGTATCTTTCCGACTATCTCCTTTGGCAGGTCATCCGGGAAGCCGCAGATGTTGAGGGCCAAAACAAGGTCGGCCCCCATCGCATAAATATCCGAGAGGGCGTTGGCGGCCGCAATGGCGCCGAAGTCGAAGGGGTCGTCCACGATGGGTGTAAAGAAGTCCAGCGTCAGGATGATGGCGGTCTCGTCGTTGATCTTGTAGACCGCCGCATCGTCCCAATCGTCCAGACCCACCATCAGGTTGGGAAAACTATCCCTCGGGAAATAGTCTTTTAAGCGGCGCATGACCTGCGCCAGGGCGTCGGGCGCCGTCTTAGCGGCTCACCCCGCGGCCTTGACCATGCTGGTCAGTTTTAGCTCTTCCATCTCCTCCTCGCTTCGGAAATTATATCCTTACTATCTCGTTAAATGGCACGCTCCTATCCTTCAGAATGCCCTCGGACCGCTCCATATCATCTACCGGTATTCTCACCGTAACGCCGCAGTCGCTGCTCAGGTGGCGGGGAACGGGGATAAGCTTCGCCGGTATCCCAGCATCCTTCAAGACCCTCTCCCCCTTTATGGCGTAGCTCGTGCTGTCCATCAATACCACGGCGTATTCCATAGTCTATCTATCCCCATTTATCGGTCCAGGCCAAACTTAAAAAGCATGAAATACAAATCTTCTTACCCCCTCACATAATACGAGCGAAAAGCGGACGAACCGTTCTTTGTCCAATATTGTCTACTTCCCGTCCACCACCGCCCCCACGGCCCTCAACGCACTGTCGACGTCCTCGATCGTCGTAAACGGCCCCATCCCGAAGCGAACCGTGCCTTCCGGGAACGTCCCCAGGGTCATGTGCGCCCTGGGGGCGCAGTGGAGCCCCACCCTGCACATGACGTCGTAGTCGTCGCAGAGGCTCGCCGCAACCTCGGAGACGTCTATCCCGTCGACGACGAACGAGACGGTGGCCGTTTGAAGTTCTGCGTTCCCGGTGCCTATCACCTTGACGCTGTCGATCTTGGAGAGACCCTCGATCATCCTGCCTGTGATCTTCACCTCATGGGCGCGAATCTCGTCCACCCCCCTGTCTAGAATCCACCTGACCCCCTCGCACAGCCCCGCTATCCCGGCGACGTTCGCCGTCCCGCTCTCGTACTTGTCGGGGAGAAAATCGGGCTGATATTCCATCTCCGACCTGCTGCCGGTGCCGCCGAAGACAGCCGGGGGGAGCCTTTCGCAGTCGAAGTCGTCGCCGAAGACAACCCCCCCCGTTCCGGTCGGCCCCAGAAGCCCCTTGTGCCCCGTAAAGGCCAGTATATCCACCATATCCTCCTTAATATCTATCGGCAGTGATCCCGCCGACTGCGCCGCGTCCACAAGTAAAGGAACGCCCTGTTTTCGGGTCAGCCTCCCCACCTCGGCGATATTCACGATGGTCCCTGAGACGTTCGAGGCGTGGTTGACCACCGCCAGGTCCGCCCCGCCCCCGAGGGCCTCTTCCATCGCCTCGATATCGATGGTTCCGTCCACTCTCACGGGAACCAGGGCGATCTCGATTCCGACCGTTTTCTCCAGGTGCCTCAGGGGGCGCATGACGGCGTTGTGCTCCATCGACGTGGTCACCACCCTGCCCCCCTTCGACACCAGCCCCCCGATAACCAAGTTGATGGCCTCGGTGACGTTTAGCGTGAATATCACCCTGAAGGGATCGCTCCCCCCGAAGAGCTTTGCAATCAGCTCCCTCGTTTCGAGGCGTATCCTCTCGGCCTCCATCGAGAGCCTGTGCCCGCTTCTGCCCGGATTCGCTCCTACGTTTTTCATGAAATCGGACACCGCATCGACGACGGACTTCGGCTTCGGCCACGATGTCGCGGCATTGTCGAGATATATCATTTCCACAAACCTTAAGATCCTGTGCCCACGGTTTCATTATGCAATTTGCGATATGGTCAATGACCTTAAATAGCATAATGTCGGGGCGCCCGATTAGAAAACGGGACACCCCCCCCGCTCCCCCATTCAGCGCATTCCAATTTCAAGTATCTGTGAGACGGTAGACTTTGTCAACTACTTCTTCAGAGATATCTGAAACTCCCCTTCCGCCTCACTGTACTCGGCCCCCCATCCAAGCTTTTCCGCCGACCGGGACACGTTGTAAACCTGGGTCATCGTGTCTACGAGGACCTTTACATTTCCGCCTTCCATCCCCTTTATGGCGTTTCTCGTCATTATGACAGGCTGGGGACAGGAGAGTCCCCGGGCGTCTATTGTCTTCTCCTTTTTATCAGCCATTTATTTTTCCCTCTCTATAGATAGAAAGCCTATGATTAAGACGGCGACGATGCCTATCCCCACAATCCAGGGGGCGTTTGTCTGGGTCGCCACCATCATGAAGTTGTGGGCAACACCTGCCCCCACCATCATTCCTATGACAAAGATTGCTGCGTCGGCGTCACCCTCGCCCGACAGGAATATCTGGCGCCCAGGACACCCCCCGGCCAGGGCAAACGACATCCCCGCCAATACCATGCCGCCGAAGTTGAGGAGCTGGTTCGTGTGCGCCGCCGGCTGATTGATCACCGCCCCCGCCTCGTCGACGCCCAGCGTGAAACCGGGGTGGAACTGACCGTAGATCAGGTTCATCACGACCGCGGTCACGACAAGGGCTACCACACCGCTCAGGAGGTGGAAGTCCCTCATCAGGATCACGTCCCTGATAGCCCCCATGGTGCAGAATCTCGTCCTCTGGGCCAAGAAGCCGACGATCAGCCCGGCCCCTATCGATATTGCCAGCGGCGCCCCCATCGATCCGGGACCGCTCGCGCTCCTGAAGAGGGCCGCCCCCTCGCCGTAGTTGGGGTAAATTATCGCAAGGGCAAGGAGGACTGCCATGATAAAGGGGAATATCCAGGCGAACTTAGTGTCTCCCCGGTAGGCCCGCCCCAGGGTAAAGCCCTTCTTGAGAAAGAGGACGCCTACGGTAATCCCGACGATAAGGCCTATTATGCCGGTAATCGCGTTCCAGTCGCCCCCTGAGAGTCGAAGGAGCGCCCGCCACGGACAGCCGAGAAACACCAGGGCACCCATCATTGCCGTCATGCCGAGGAAGAACCTGGTCACCGGCGACGACCCCGACCGATACTTGAACTCCTTGAACATAAGCGCGGCGATGAGGGACCCGAAGACAAACGCAGGTATCTCTGGGCGCAGGTACTGGACGACCGCGGCCCTGTGAAGGCCCAAAGCGCCCATGATGTCCCGCTCGAAACAGGCCATGCATATCCCCATGTTTCCGGGGTTGCCGAACTTCTGGAGCGAAGCGGCGATGATCCCTATGAGGCCGCCGACCGTAATGATGCCACATCTGCTCGCAAAAAAACTCTTGACCTTTGTCATTACAAATCTCCTTTGATAGTTGAACCTATAATTCTATTGATTCCCGATATGTATATACACTGGGCTGTAAGGGTGTGCGGCTTAAAACAGGTGGAATATAAAGGGCGGAACAGCTTGCACGGATACGGTATCCGGCGTGAAAACGGGACGGTGAAATCCAATGGAATCGCCGTTGAAATCGCCGATGTAATCGATAGCATCGAACGGCGATCTCTCGGAGGCTTTCTTCTCTTTAAGCGAAATTTTGCCAAGGTGTCTCCCTCAAGCGTTCGCCCCTCCGGGCGTGCCGAGGGAGACCTCCGGCTACGGCGGGAAGGGTGAGGCTGGCTTTAACGTGCTTCGGGACCGCCCGGGCCCCGAACAACGGCCTCATATCAAAAGGAAAATGGTTGTGTTGATCTTTCGTATCATCTCATCTCTTCTCTCTCTTCCTCGTTATCGCGTATTCCCTCTCGATACATCCTACTTAACCATCCAGCCAGCGACCCCATGAGGAAGATGCTTTGAATTATGGTATTTTTATACTTATATTTTTCTGTTTTGTCAAGGAAATTTTTTCTCTTTTCCATTGTCTAATCCATTGAGTAACCTATTATGATCGAGGAGGTAATCATGCCCTTTTTCAAGATACACCTGTCGGATGAAATTGCCGAAAAGGTTTCACCCCTTTTCGCCCACGAGGTCAGGGAGGTTATGGTGGAAACCCTCAAGATTGACCCGACCCACGGCCACGTCGCCGTCTACACGACGCCGAGGGAAAAGCGGTCCGTCCACGAGAGCCGAAGCGTAGATTTCGTCTTTGTCGAGCTTCTGATGTTCTCCGGACGCACGGACGAGACGAAGGAGACGCTCTTCAGGAAGCTGAACGAGGTGGTCGAGAGACACACCGGCGTCGATAACAAGGATATAATCTTTAACGTCATCGAGAGCGACAGGAAAGACTGGGCCGGGAGGGGCGGAATCCCCATGTCGAAGATACACCTGAGATATTGAGATATTGAGATTTTAATGTATGATTGAAAGCCGCAGGATCTCTTCCGATACAGGGGGTTGTTCCCGGCCAAAAACAATTAGACTTTTTGGCGCTTTGTGTTATAATCCAGGGCCAAAGACTATTTTTTTTGGAGTAAATCATGGACCTACAGGAAATTCTGACGAATATTGCCGTGCCGAGGCCGGCCCACAGGGAGTCCCTCGAAAAGACGGCCGCCTACATCAAGGGACTACTCACATCTTGGGACGTTCCGTTCATCGTGCAGGAGTTCGCCCTGAGACCCTACATGCAGTTTCTGATAGGGTTGACGCTATTGATACTGGCGGTCATCCTCTTCATACTGGTGCTAAAGAAAAAACCCCTTTTTGCCTTGATCGTATCGATCATCATCTTCCCGCTCCTCTTTCTTGAGTTCGAGATGTTCATGCCGATCGTGAGCGGCCTTATAAAAAAGACAGGCGAGAACATCATTGTGAGCTTCCAGGCCCCGAACGCCGTAAGGGAGCTGATCTTCATGGCCCACTACGACTCCAAGACCGACTTCTGGGATCACATCCAGAGGGCCAAGATCTACAGGTGGATACCCCACGCCTTCGCCCTGGGCGTCCTTCTTTCTATCTGGCTTTTCTTCGTGAAGAAATTCGACGCATTGAAGAACAAGCTCGTAACGGCGATAAACCTTACAGTTGCGGGTATCCTCGTTGTCTACTGGGGACTCATATTCTTGGGCTTCGGTGGATTCGTTTTTCTGCCGAAGGAGCGCGACAGCCTGGGCGCCGTGGACAACGGGACATCCGTGGTGACGCTCCTCGCCGTTGCCAAGGATATTAAAGACGGCAAGGTGGACATAGGCGACTCCAACGTCACGATCATCCTGACGTCCGGGGAGGAGACGACCCTCCAGGGAGCAAACTTCTACGTCAAGGAGAGGTGGGGTAAGAAGGCGGAGCCGGAGATCCCCACGACCCTCGTCAACCTGGAGCTTGTGGCCCAAAATGGCAACATGGTCTACTGGAAGAAGGTCGGGGTCTTCCTGAAGTTCTACGACCCGGATAAAGAGCTTATAGACCGCCTGAATGTGGCCTGTGAGGAGATATCCGGAAAGCCGATGGAGTTGGCGGGAGAGGGCTACATCACCGACGACTCTCACCGCTTCGCCGTGGTCGGGATCCCATTCATCACCGTGGGTAACTCGGGGCTTCCGGGAATGGGTATGGGCGGATTTCACGCCACCACCGATAACCTCGAGAGGGTGAACTACGAAAACCTTAAGCTTATGATAGCGACCCTCGAAAAATATATCGAGAGCTGCAGCACCAAGTAAGCCTGTGAATTCATTGTAACTCAAAAAAGGGGGGTGGGAGAGCCCCCCTTTTTCATGCCGATTAGATATTATGATGTCCAAAAACTCTCAACTTGTGCTATAATCGGTCGGTATGAGGGCGGAACGGAGTTGACATCCAAACCTGAATCCTAAAGGATTATCATGGAATATATTATCGACGATCACAGGGAATGCATCGGCTGCGGGAAGGACGGCTTCATCCTTCGAGGGTACGAAAAAAATACGGATGGTCCGCTCACGGCAAAAATCAAGATGGACAAGCGGACCGAGGGGTGGGTGGGGTTGCCCCACGGGGGATTCGGGATGGGCGCCATCATGGAGCTGGCATCGGGTCTTCCCGACTACCCCGATGATCCAAAATCTATCTTCCCTTTGAGAGCCGACTTCAGAATGGGGGGGACCGCCGTCGCGCTTGGGGACGAGGTAACCGTAACCGCAGAAAGAAAAGACGGGGGCGCCACAGGCGTAATCAGAAAGGAGGGCGTCAATCTCCCCTACATCTCCGGCGACATCTCCTTCTCGACGGAAGACGCGAAAGAGAGGGAGGCCTTCGAGGCGTACCTGCCCTCGAACTTCTCGAAGCTCGACGGGCGCCTGATTCCCCTCCCCTACTACACCGACTGCTTCGTCTGCGGCGCGGAGAGGAAGGAGCCGGGCCTCAAGAGGAAGTTTCACCTCTTCGACGACCCTGAAGACAGCGACGGAAAGACGGTCGTCTCCCTCGTCGGATTCGAGGGAGGGGACGGTGAGACGTTCTTCCGCTTCAGGAGGGGCGAATTCGTTCACCTCATCGCGCCATTGGCCCTGGGGGACGAGACGACCGGCTGGGGGGGATTTTTCATAGCGAAGAACGGCGGGGTGTCGGTGAGACTCAGCTATAATTTCTACAGGGAAATAAGGCTCGGAGAGAAGATCGTTTTCTTCGGAAGAGGGAGCAGGATGAAGGGGGATATATCGAAGAGGCTCCTCTTCTGGGCCACCGGCGGCGCCGCGGCCGTTGATGAAAACGGCGCCTTCGAGACGGTTCTCACCACCTCCGGCCAGTGGTTCGGCCTTCCCGCCCTGACCGACCAGATGCACATACACCTGATCCCGGAAGAATATAGAACAAGGGCCTTCGAGATGGCCGATTCTTAAAAGAGACAAGCAAATATAAATAAACGGTTCTGGGACGCTTTAAGCGTCCTCAGACCATTGACAAACCCCCTTCTTTTTATGGAAGGGTTTTTTTTGTCTGAAATCTGCTTTTTTTGGATAATTTTTAAAATATTGCATAAAATATATATAATTTTAGTCTTATGATGTATATTTTATATATTTTTTCTTGACATGTTTATCAAAATAGTATAAATTAATAACACTGTTTTGAATTTTATTTTTCATCGCAATACTTTATTGAATTTTAGCTGACTTCACGAAGCGCCTCCCCAGGGGAAATTTGACACACGGAGCTTTCGGACCGATTTTCTCAAAAGGGGAGCTTTGGGTGATTCTTGTCCCGTTCGGAAGGGAGTTCCTTGTCTCAATGGATTTTTATTTTCAAAATCGCCCAAGGGGAAAAATTTTAACCTATCTATAAGTTTTTTAGAGGGAGATATAAAATGAGGAAGCTGATTGTTTTATCCATTTCCCTTACCCTGTCTCTCGCACTGGCGGTTTCTTCGTACGCCATAAAGTGGGAGAACAAAAGCCTCGAAACGGGAGGGGAGGCTCCCCCCACGGCAACCTCGGACAGCGCCGTAAAAAATTACAACGAGTGCTTCAAGAAGGAGATACTGGAGGATCCAAAAATAAACACGACTCCGAAGCTCTTGCTGAAGCTGAACGCGTCAATCTGGAACAGTGATTTTCAAATTAACCCCGCCCTTCTCGAACCCAAGTCTGAATACGAATTCTACTACGATATCTACTACCTCGGGGGTTTGACAAGGGTCTCCACCGACATCTACAACGAAATCATGTTAAATGCGACCCAGGGGGATATAAGGGGCGCGTTCGACGAGGCCTACGTCTCCAACGCCATCGGCACTGACGTTGGATTTTTGGTGAAGCTGAACGACATCTCGAATCTTGGGGCCATCTTCAGCTACAAAAATAACCTCCTTAAAGGGGACGGCTCGTTTAAGTACGAGTGGAGCTATCCCGCAACCTTCAGCGGCGATGTCGAGTCCTCCTTCAGGAGCAAGGCGGATTCCAACACATACGGGATATCCCTCCTTTACAACGTGGATTTAACCGACTACTTATCTCTGGGGGCCGGTTTTAAATACGCCTACACGTTAGAGAAATCCGTTAATGATGCGACCGGATACGGAGTGGCCACCGGACCGGGCGGCGAGTTCCCGGAAAATGTCTCAACGGACAGGGAGATGACCTTCAAATATCACCTATTCGCCCCGACCCTCGGCGTGTCTGTATATCCGACCGATTTTCTGATACTCAATTCATCCGTGACGGGGAACATCTATACAGGCAGGGTTGAAAAAAAGGCCTCCCTCTTTGCAGACCACTGGTCAAACGTGGCGCCTGGCAATTTCCCCTCCAATACCTATGAAGAAAACCTGAATTCCGGACGAATCAAGGGCTACGAGATATCCGCCAACTTAAAGCCGGAATACAAAATCAACGATATCGTCTCGATCCTCGCCGTCGCCGATTACTTCCAAAGGGATATTGAGTGGAAAATAGATGGAATGGGCGTAGGTTATTTTGCGCCGTTCAACTATCCCGAGATCTTCTACGGCGATGGAACTGTGGAATATCAGGGAAAACAGAGACAATGGGAGATAGAATCCGGGGCGGGGGTGAAGCTGAGCCTCGATGGCTTTGACTTGCGGGGAAACGCCCTTTACACCCATTACAACCTTTATTCGGCGTACTATCATGAGAATGTCGTGGATGACGGCCTTGCAATGGGCTCGGGCTTTAATTCCTTCACCAGGCGCATGGAGGAAGAAATGGACATAATGTCGCTGACATTCGGCGTCGGAAAAGAATTCACGCCCGAGTTGACAGCGGATTTAAGCATCAGGTATGACCTCGGTTGGGGAGAGATGAGTCTCTACGAGGCAAACCACTCCCCCTATATCAGCGGCGATCCGAGCACCATCACATATGTAAGGGTGAGCGACACGGATTCATATCAGGATCTTACACTTGCAACATCGATGACAATAACACCCATGAGCAGGTTGTCCCTGGTGTTTGGAGGGATGGTCACCATGCCCTTGAGTTCGCTGAACTATAACCTCAAGGGCTACAGCACGGGTGGCTCGGACTTCGGCGGAAGCGGGTTCCCCTACTCCTACGACGGCGACTCCGCGCGTGGCTACAACAGCAGGGGGTGGAACTACGGCGGGTCACTCAGGATCAGGTTTGAATTTTAGCTGAAGATAAAATGAGATCACATGGGGGCGTCTTTGTACCGCCCCTTTTTTTTCAAGCAAAGCGACAAACCCTGCGGCTCGTTTCCGGGGCCGTTAAAAGCTCCCGCCCCCTCCATTGAAAAGCTCCCTTAAAATAAGGGAGCCGCTATGGTCATTTTGAAAAAAAACCGCTGTTTTCCCTCTTGCCCCCCCTGCCCCTGCCAACCGTCCACCTCATCGAATCCCATACAGCGAACCCCCTGACCGGAGAAGCCGACTACAGGTTAGGATTGAGCGACTTAGCTTTCTTGCGGTCCGCCTCGGCCCCGGCCTTGTTCCCCAGCCCTTCCCTCGCCTTCGACCTCAACATATAGGCCTCCCCCAAGTCGGGATTTATGGCGATGGCCTTGTTGAGCTCCAGCTCGGCGCCGGTGTAGTCCTTCGTCTCGATATAGACTTTTCCGATATTCATAAGGGCTTCTGCGTTTTTCCCGTCTATGTAAAGAGCGCTGTTGAAATCTCCCAGGGCGAGATTGTATTTCTTCTCCTTCAGGTAGAGCTCCCCCCTCAGATTGTAGACATGCGGATTGTCCGCAACGAGGAGGATATATTTTGACAATTGCTCCAAAGCCTCCTCGTTCCTTCCCATCTCTATCAGGAGCTCCCCCTTATTAAAATGCGCCGCGGGAAACATCGACTTTGAATCGATCGCCTTGGTGTAATCGATCAGGGCCCCCTCGTAATCCCCCAGCTTCTTCTTGATGACTCCCCTGTTCAAGAGGACCTCAGGGAATGTGTTGTCGAGCTCCAGGGCGCTGTTGTAATCATCCAGGGCCTTATCGGTTAATCCCAGCTTAAAGTAGGCGTCGCCCCTGTTGGCGTAGATTACGGCGTAGTTGCTTTCGAGCCGCTGCCCCTCCGGGAAGTCCTCCTTCAGCGCCTGGGTTAGTACGTCTATCGCCTCCGAGTATTTCCCCTGGCCTATGAGGTTTGCCCCCCTTTCCAGGAACGTCAGGGCGTTTTCCTCTGCCATCGCATTTGCGGCAAAAGTAAACAGGATAACGACCGCAACAAAGACGGCGGTCGCGACATTGGTTTTTCTTTTTAAGGTTAGTTTTTTCATAATGTTGGAAATTTTACGTTATCTTCTCCAATAAGTCAAGATTAACGTGAAAAGAATTAAAGAAAATAATTTAAATTTTTTTTATCTTTTTCTTGACAACATATCCTTTATATAATAGAATTAAAAATGCACCTGAAGAGTTGGCCATCATTACGGGACGGGGGAGGCTGGGGAAAGCAGATGGGTTGAAGGAAACGGCGGGGTGGGAGGGACAATTCTTTGGGGAGGGGAAGGGGAGAGCGATTTTTTTTGGGGTAAGTAAGATTTTCCCGATTTTTTTCTTGACAAGACATATCAGCACTAATATAATATGTGACTTTGTGGGCCTGATGTGGCCCCCTTTTGGGTCTTTGAGAACTGAACGGTGGGAATGGAACTTGTGGAGTATTGAGAAATACTCGTTTTAAACGGGTCTCATTAAGTCCGGAAAATAAATATTTTCCGGCAAACGCCCCGGCTCTGTCTTCAAGTTTATCTTGAAAACATTGCCGATAGTTCTGAAATTATCGGGGGGGCGCCGGTTATCGATTAATATCGATCGGCGGCGGTCTCCTTGATACAAATTTAATTGGAGAGTTTGATCCTGGCTCAGGACGAACGCTGGCGGCGTGCTTAACACATGCAAGTCGTACGAGAAAGCTCGCTTCGGTGGGTGAGTAAAGTGGCGCACGGGTGAGTAACACGTGGGTAACCTACCTTCCAGAGGGGGATAACATACCGAAAGGTGTGCTAATACCGCATAACACTACATTGTTTATTATTTTGTAGTCAAAGGTGGCTTCGGCTACCACTGGGAGATGGGCCCGCGGACCATTAGCCAGTTGGTGAGGTAACGGCTCACCAAAGCTACGATGGTTAGCTGGTCTGAGAGGATGGCCAGTCACACTGGAACTGGAACACGGTCCAGACTCCTACGGGAGGCAGCAGTGAGGAATCTTGCGCAATGGGGGGAACCCTGACGCAGCAACGCCGCGTGAGTGAAGAAGGCCTTCGGGTTGTAAAGCTCTGTCAGAGT